>JAHHJO010000417.1:0-6464 GCA_018680275.1 Bacteroidia bacterium | reverse complement strand
GCATTGGATGACGGGTACACCAAATATACACCGGTACCGGGACTGATGGAACTCCGTGAAGCTATCTGTGCTAAATTGAAAAGAGATAATGGACTTGAATACAGTACCTCCGAGATTTGTGTTTCCAATGGTGCAAAACAGTGTATTGCAAATATCTGTCTCAGTTTGCTTGATGAAGGTGATGAAGTGATTATTTTTACCCCCTACTGGGTTTCCTATTTCGAAATTGTCAAATTTTCCGGTGCAAAACCTGTTACATTATATGCTGGGATCGACAAGGACTACAAAGTAACACCAGATCAGCTTGAAGCAGCAATAGGGCCAAAATCCAAACTGATCATATTCTCCAGCCCCACGAATCCGACAGGTTCTGTTTACAGCCCTGCAGAATTGAAAGCATTGGCAGGTGTCATCTCCAGGCACAAGGACTTATTTGTGATTTCAGATGAAATCTATGAATACATCAACTTTACTGACAATTCGGTAAGTATTGCAACATTTGAGGGCATGAAGGACAAGACCATTATCGTAAATGGAATGTCCAAGGGTTTTGCCATGACAGGATGGCGACTAGGGTTTATGGCAGGCCCACAATGGATTATCTCGGCCTGTACAAAGGTCCAGGGGCAATTTACTTCAGGTGCCAGTTCGTTTGGTCAGAAAGAAGCTGCCTATGCATTGAATGCTGACCTTGAACCTACAAAGTCGATGGCCAGGGAATTCAAGAAACGAAAGCAGCTTGTCAAGGATTTGCTAGAAGATATTGATGGTATAAAAACCAATGATCCCGACGGCGCATTCTATTTCTTTCCGGAAATATCTTCCTTTTTTGGACGCAGCAATGGCTCCAGGACCATCGAAGATGCCAATGAGTTTGTTGATGTTCTGCTTGATGAAGCCAATGTGGCAGTTGTTACGGGTGAAGCATTCGGAGATCCCAATTCATTCAGGATTTCTTATGCCACCTCAGAGGATATCCTGAAGGAAGCTCTAAAGCGAATGAAAAATGTACTTAGCACTTACAAGTAATTAAAGCTAATTAAACTTGTCTTTGTCAGTTTGGAAATGAAATGAATCTTTGATTGGATGGAATCCTATTCCTTTTCATTTTCTCTTTTCAACAATTCTTCCATAACGCGATCCAGCTGATCACCTCCAACATTCTTCATCAGGATTTCCCTGTTTTTATCAAGTATGAAAACCTTGGGGGTGGATTGGACATTGTATTTTAGTTTGAACCTGGATTTGTGAAATTCATCTGCGGCATTGATAAAACCCAACATATCTTTCTCTTTAACGTACTCCCAGCAATCCTTGACTTTTTCCTGGTGTTTTGAACATATTGCAAATGTTCTTATGCCCCTGTCTCGCCACTTTTTATCGAACTCTATAAAATCAGGCATAGTCTTTTTGCAATGCCCACAATCCGGTGACCAGAACAACAGAACCAGGTATTCATATTCGATATCACTGATTGAAATCGGATTATTCATCTCATCATATACTGTAATATCCGGACCTTGTTTTCCTATCAGTACAGGTCTGACTTTATTTGCATTATCCTCCAGTTTTAAAAGGTTTTCTTCTTCCACCCAAGGTGCTTTACCCTTACTGTAATAATTATCCACCAGGTAGACATAGATCGCATCATAACCTACGATCTTTGACTTGGCATACGTATTTAAAAAATGACTCAGGTAGTATTTGAATGATTCTTCAGATGGACTCATCCAGTGCAAAAGTGAGTCTATCGTGTTGCAAATACTATCAGGATGATTGGGCGTGAGTTTATTCAGATAATAATCTATTCTTTGATGAAGGAATGGTGTCCGTAAGCTGACCGGGTTATCCAATTCAATGTTATCAAAATAATGTTTCCTGTAATACAGATACTTTTGTATACCGCCCTCATCGGTATCTTCAAACTCCGGTGTATTAATATTGATATTGGCTTTAAGCAACAAAGCAGCTACTGATCCCGGATAATTTTCAACGATATCCTTTTGCATTTTTTCGACCGTATCGTCCATCCTTGTCAACTGGCCTTCAAATTCACCCGGGTCCTGACCTTTGCTTCTCATAACTTCAATGGTATCCCTGAGTACGGCTGCTGTAGGCCGAATGGCAGTAACAAGGTCGACATAATCCTGAAAAGCTGATTTATCAGGAGTAGATTCATACTGTATCTCTGACAAAAGAGGATAATCTATTTTTAACTTAAAATCTGAGTCATTCTCATTGACCAGGAATTGAATAAAATTATTATCAGGCTGCAGTAACAAAAGATAAACTCCAGGTGCAAGATCTTCATTGGAATCCAGGATAAAACGGCCGTTATCATCTCTAAGTACAGTATCCTGAACAAGTTGGCGGTCCATAATATAATATCCTACAATCAATGAATCGGATTCATAATTGCTGACTTCAAATTCAATTTTGATTTGTGCTTCCAGATTAAAAGCGAATAATAACAGGAAGCTAAGGCATAGAAATCTCATTAAGTAATTTTTCATTTACGACAATAGAACAAAAAATAAGAAAGATACAATCGAATATGTTTCACTTTAATAAAACTTTAAAATATCATGAAACCCTGGAACCTCTCTGGTTAGCAAGCAGGAAGAGGACTGCCATGCGGACAGCAACACCGTTTTCGACCTGTTGAAGAATAATAGAATGGTCAGAATCTGCGACGTCTGAATCAATTTCAATACCCCGGTTGATCGGTCCGGGATGCATGATGACGATTTCCTTATCCAGGCTGTCAAGTAATTTTTTATTGATGCCGTAATACATACTATATTCTCTCAATGAAGGTATATACTTGATATCCTGACGCTCGAGTTGAATCCTGAGCACATTGGCCACATCACACCAATTGAGACTGTCTTTGAGATCATAGGAATAATCAATACCCAACTTATTGATATGTTTAGGGATTAACGTAGGTGGCCCGCATACCCGAACTTGAGCACCAAGTTTTTTAAGGCAGTATATATTGGAGAGCGCGACCCTTGAGTGAAGAATATCACCAAAGATGCAGATCTTTTTGCCGGACAAGTTCCCTATTTTTTCCTGGATCGAAAAGGCATCTAATAAAGCCTGGGTAGGATGTTCATGGGTACCATCACCTGCATTTACGATTTGGGCATCAATATGTTGAGACAGAAAAAAATGAGCGCCAGGTGCCGGGTGCCGCATAACAACCATATCAACTTTCATCGACAATATGTTATTGACTGTATCCAGTAAGGTTTCACCTTTTTTGACCGAAGATGAGGATGACGAAAAATTTATAACATCTGCAGATAATCTTTTCTCTGCCAGTTCAAAAGACAATTTCGTCCTTGTCGAATTTTCAAAAAAAAGGTTTGCAATAGTTACATCCCTTAAGGAAGGCACCTTTTTAATTGGTCTGTTAATGACATCCTTAAAATTCTGTGCCGTATCGAAAATAAGCTCTATGTCCTCCCTGTTGATATATTTTATCCCAAGTAAATGAGCTGTACTTAATGTGCCTTCACTCATCTGGATGCTTTCTTTTGTGCTGAAAAAATCAGAATCTTATCTTGCTTGTCTATGTGTTTCCACTGCACTGCCACGTATGCTTCATCAAGACTGTCCACTTGTATCCCTGTATAATCACAATTAATAGGAAAATGACGATTGAATCGTCTGTCAACCATTGTCATCAATTCTATTTTGTTCACTCGTCCCAGGTCCTGAAGTGCAGACATCGCAGCATGTATCGTCCTTCCTGTGTATAATACATCGTCTACAAGAAGCACCTTTTTCCCTTCTACATCAAAATTTATTTCAGTAGCACTTGCCCGGATGGGTACTTCTCTCATCCTGAAATCATCCCTGTAAAATGTGATGTCCAGTTTGCCAAAATTGACTGGTTTATCAATACCTTTCTCCTTTAAAATTTGGATGAGGCGCTCAGCCATAACGACTCCTTTTTCCTGTATTCCAATGATATTGATACTGGCTTCGGATGAGAAGTTTTCAAGGATTTCATGTGCAAGCCTTTGCAAGGTGATTTGAAATCGTTCTGGACTTAGAATTTGCCGGCCTCTTGTCATCGTTTACAAAGATAATGTTTAGTATTCAAGTTTCAAGCCACAGTCATGTCCAATGGATCAATCCTTCTTTTTCATGTTTTTGTAAACATAGAATCCGAAAGCTATGAAAATGATCATCGAACACAACAAAGATATCAACTGTCCTAGTTTTACACTGTCCGGAGAAAATTCAAAACGAATTGTATGTTTTCCTGCTGGCACTTTCATCGCCCTTAGAATATAATTCGCCCTGATATGTTCTGCAGGCTGGTCATCAATATATGCTTTCCATCCCTTATTCGGACCGTACCATATTTCTGAAAAGACAGCCAATTGATCAGTATTAGCATTACTGGAATATATCAATTCATTCGGCTTATAACTGACCAATTCTATCGACCCGTTTTTTTGAATATCCAAGTTCGCAACAACATCAGAAAATTCCTGGTGAACGATGGCTTCACCCAGCGGATCAAAATTATTCAATGCTTCAATTTCCTCATCAGCTGAATTGACCATTCTGATATTGTTTACAAACCAGGCATTACCCAATGCTGCCGTATTCCTTTGTACGTCCGGCACATTGTTATTCCCGTTGGAAATGACATACTTCGTATTAAGCATATTTAATACATCAATATTATTCTTGGTAATATGATAATCTATCATATCCTGGAACCGCTGCAATTTCGCAGCGTGATAGCCCCCTATTGTTTTATGATAATAAGAAGATAAAGAGGACTCGAAGGTTGGAATCGTCAAATCCAGAACCCTGTAATTTGGATCGTTATCTCTAAGTATCTGCTGATCTACAGGACGCAGTTCATAATTTCTTTCCAGGTTGCGCTGGCTTACATAATCCGAAGGTTTAAGGTACTTGAGGTTAACACTGAATAAATCTCCGATACATAAAAGTGCTACACCTGTAAGAACCAATATCCTGTTAATTTTACCTTTCCCGTAAAACCAGATTAAGGCCATAGATAAGAACATAAGGATCGCTGATCGGAAAGAACTGGATTTCATCATCTCTGCCCTGTCAGACTGCAAGATTGAAGGATCAAGGCCCATTTGGGCATACCTGGCATCATATGCAGAAGTCATATCCGAAAAACCAGGTCCAATCAATCCTACCAAAACACAGAAAACAGCCAGTCCAACACCCGGGTATATTACCTTCTTAAGATCAATTTCCCTTTTGTTCAATATTTTTTCGAGTGCCAAAATTGCCAGGATGGGTACAATGATTGTTGTCACAGAGAGAATACTGTTTGGCGTCCTGAATTTATTATACATTGGTACATAATCGAAAAAGAAGCGGCTCAATAGCTCAAAATTCTTTCCCATGGACAATAAAAATGTCAATGCGAAACCAATGAGTATCCACCATTTTAGTCTTCCGTCAATATAAAACAGACCTATAAAGAATAATAAAAAGATGATAGCCCCAAAATAGATAGGACCACTCGTAAATGGCAGGCTTCCCCAATACATCGGTGCTTGTATTCCACCCCTGACATTAGCTCCCCTTTTTCGCAATTCCCTGCCAAAGTTTGAATCCGTGGATAAGTTTTCAGCTGAGCTGCCTCCCACGGAATGAGAAATAAAACTTTGAAGGAGATCTTCTATTCCATTACTCCAATTCATTGCATAATCCCAGGACAATCCTTCAACAGTACTGCTACTGTAGGTAGAGCTATTATTTTGCAAAATCGGTTTGCCTCTCATCGTATCCTTGGAATACTCCATGATCGGAAGCAATTTACTGGTAGAACATCCGGCACCCACGGCAAGTCCGGCTAGTAACACGGCAGAAGCTAGCACAAACTCCTTCAGCTTTTTCTTTTTCAGGAAATCAATGAAAGCTATAATAACAAATGGCAACAGAATAAGTCCAAGGTAATATGTCATCTGGGGGTGATCACATTTCAGGTTTATTGCCATACCCAGAGAAAAAACAATAAAAGCAAGAAACAATTTACTCCGATATGCCAAAATCACACCCGCAATGACAAGTGGCCCAGACATAATCGTGGCAAACTTTGTGATGTGGCCTGCATCCAGGAGTACAATATTATTAGTTGCAAAAGCAAAAGACACCGATCCTATAATTGATAACCAGGGAGAAATTCCTAACAATAACATCAAAAGGTAAAAGAACAGCATACCTAAAAATATGTATCCTGCTTCCCCGGGCATATTAGCCGTAAAAAGCTTTCTTGAATAATCCACCAGGTCTTTGGACCTTGAAAAAGTAATATAATATGTTGGCATTCCTCCAAACATAGAATTGGTCCAATGACTGTTTTCTCCTTCTTTTTCTTTAAACTGCCTCACCTCTTCCTGGGCTGCATACACAGATATTTTATCACCTGCAGGAACACTCTTGCCTTGCAGTTT
>JAHHJO010000193.1:0-2375 GCA_018680275.1 Bacteroidia bacterium | reverse complement strand
TCTTGATTGTACGCATTATGATAGAATTGAAATCCTGCAAAAAGCTCCGCCGGTTTCAACCGTCGGAATAAAGGGCAATATCCTATACACATAGAAACGACCTACCATTTCAATGGTAGGTTTTAATGCAGCGAAGACCTTGGATCTCAATCCTGCTGGTTGTTTCAGGCGTCCCCTTTAGTATTGTAATAGTAGGAGATTAACTCTTATTAGAATAATTATTATATATAATTTTTCTTTTTGCTTCTTTTTCTTTTTGTGAAATTAACATCACTGTGTTAATAAAAATAGTGGAGGTGAACTATAGGCGTCCATAAGATCTGGTCTTATCAGGCGAATCAGTCCTCCACTATTCACAGATTAAGCACCAAGTAGAAATTCAGGCGTTAGGGCCTAATAAAGGTGTTAGTGTTAATCTGATTTTTTAATAAAAACTATTACAATGTATAACTTTTTTATTGGTTGCGATATGTCTAAGCATTCATTTGACATTGCCTATTTTGATGGAACATTCCCAGTTTATTTTGGTCAATTTGAAAATAATGTAAAAGGATTTTCTGATGCAGTTGAGCTACTCAAAAACAAAACAGATGTACCCTATGGCTCCTGGTTTATTTGTTTTGAGAATACTGGTGTGTATTCCAAGCCGTTTTTAGAATGGCTTTTAAGTCAGGATATACCATGTAAAGAAGAGAATGCTTTGAAGATATCACGTTCTTTAGGTCTTCGAAGAGGTAAAAGTGACAAATTAGATGCTGAGGATATTTGTATGTATGCCTTTGAAAAAAGAGATACTATAAAGCCAACAAGCTTAGCTAATCCACTGATTGTTAAGTTGAAGAAACTTTTATCTCAACGTGAGCTTTTATTAAAACAAAAACTGGCATTAGAGATGTCTCTTAAAGAGCAGCATTTAGCCCTTGAGGAATTTTTTTATAATCAATTGAATCTAATGAATCAAAAGATTCTATTTGAGTATAAAACCCAGATCACAAATTTGGAAATAATGATAGAAGAGCTAATTGATCAGGACTATCAAACAATGAATAATCACCAGTTGGCGCAATCAGTGATTGGTATTGGACCGGTTAGTTCAGCTTACATCTTGGCTTATACAGATAATTACACAAAGTTTAATCAGGCAAGAAAGTTTGCATGCTACTCAGGCATTGCTCCATTCCCTAATCAGTCTGGATTAAGAAAAGGCAAAAGCAGAGTAAGTCATTTAGCCAATAAAAAACTAAAATCTCTATTGTCTCAAGCTGTATTGGCTGCAATTCAATATGATCCACAAATCAAAACTTATTTCCACAAAAAGAAAAAACAAGGCAAAGCTTATGGGGTCATTGCTAATGCTATTAAAAACAAACTCATTCAAAGGGTTTTCTGTGTGGTTAACAGACAATCACCTTATGTTAAACTAAATGCTTATACATGAAAAATTTATTTGATGTATCTTTTGGAAATACGTAGAAATTCGCCTGAAGAGAAGGTTTTTTTGGCTTTAGGCGGGACGCCTAAAGCAACCGGTTTGTGTATTTTAATTATACGGCGGTCACTAGTAAATATCTCTTTTTAAAGTTAATATTCTAATTAGCTTTGTTTTCATATTGGAAGATCATGTATATAAAAACTTTCACCTTCAACGATTTCCAGGAGAATACATTCATTCTTTATGATGACACCAAAGAGTGTATCATCGTTGACCCGGGATGTAACGCTCCTACTGAAAGGAATGCACTCATACGGTTTATTGAGGAGAACGAACTCAAGCCGGTCAGGTTGGTCAACACACATTGTCATATCGATCATGTGCTGGGTAATGCATTTGTTGCTAAGACTTATGATCTGAAATTGGAGTCGCATCAAGGTGAAAAGATAGTGCTTGATAATATGGTCATGATGGCCAATATGTATGGGATACCATATGACCGTTCCCCTGATATCGAGGTCTTTCCGGATGAAGGCCAGGAATTGACTTTCGGTAAAACAAGACTTAAGATATTATATACGCCAGGACATTCACCAGCCAGTATTTCATTTTTCCATGAAGCAAGTAAGCAGCTGATCGCAGGAGATGTTCTTTTTCAAAGAAGTATTGGAAGGACAGATTTGCCGGGTGGAGATTTTAATACATTGATTAATAGTATCAAATCGAAGTATTATCCACTTGGAGATGATGTTGTGGTGTATCCAGGGCATGGGCCTACAACGACTGTTGGGGAAGAGAGGAGGATGAATCCGTTTTTGGTTTAGAATGGCCCGCCTGCGCCAAGGCTTCGGCGGGTGGGAGTTTATTAGTTCGATGTATAGATCGAGCTATTTGGATAATAGGGTTTATGAAATTGATATTGTTCTGAAGTTGAAAACTTCAG
>JAHHJO010000381.1:0-6416 GCA_018680275.1 Bacteroidia bacterium | reverse complement strand
ATATTGGAGAAGCGATAGAAGATTGTTTTGGTGCGCCTGATTCAAACGGGAATTATATCGACTGCAATAGCTTCAGTGGGGACTTGACCTTTACAATATATGCTGATCAACCTGTTAAAGGAAAGGCCATGGCTTATAATCCTGTAAATAAAGATGTCGGTCATGCTTTTGTTTCATTTAAAATGACCGACGGAGCGAACAATTCAAATCTGGTATTTGGATTCTACCCGGGAGACGGTGTCATTGACCCTGTAAGCAATATAACATCGGATGGTGCTGTAGTGGATGATGCTCAGCATAAATACGATGTCAGTGTCAGTTTCAATTTAAATTGCAACCAGTTCAATACAGGGTTAACAGCTGCAGCAGACCTTGGAACTATGGGATATAATCTTAACAGTTTTAACTGTACTGATTACGCTATTGGTGTCGCCAATGCCATTGGTCTTGGCATACCGGATACAGATAAAGACTGGTATGTAGGTTCCGGCTCTAATCCTGGTTCACTTGGAGAAGATCTCAGGGATTATAGCGGAGGAGATTCATCAAACACCAGTGGTGGCTCATCGCCAAATTCCAGTTGTAATTAATCTTCATCATACATTATTGATAAAATGAAAAGCAACATTCAATTCTTACAATAGCATAGGTAGGGCTGGCCCAAAGGGGCTGGCCTTTTAAGCATTCAGCCGACAATAACGCATGTTATCCAAGGGTTCGGAGCACAAGCATTTTGTCAAATAAAACTTATTCACTAACTTTTGAATACAGTAATACCAGACCTGCTTTGCAGGTCATTTTTTCATTAAAAAAATTAAATCATGAAACAACTTACAATCTTGCTTTTAATTTTTGTCGGTATGTTGCCGGCATGTTCACAGCAATCAAAAGAAATCCACTTTAAAGGAGAAATGGCACGCAAGGCCATCCAAATTGGTAATTTCTATATTGACCCTTCGGAAGATCTTACACCCGAAGCTCAGGCCAGAAGGAAAAAACTTGAGGATCATATATCTAAGATGGATAAGGCTTCCATTGAAGAACAAACCAATGATCCGATGTACGCACATTATAAGAGCATAAGGGAAGCAGGCTTAGATAATTTACCCATGATTCATCTGGTTGATGAAAAAGGACTTTTGAAAACAGCTTATGTTGAAAAAGAAATTTATAAAGACCTCAAAACTTATGATAATAATTACCTGAAGGCACACGTGGTGGAACTTGATTTTACTGGTAAAGAGATAACAGTGGGTGAAGAATCTTCGGTATATCTTATAAACAAGGTGAATAAGATTGATGTCAAAAAAGGATCATCAAAATTCTTTAAGTAAATCTACAATTATCATTACAGCAATATTAAAAGGTGCTGACTAAAAGCAATCGGGATTTTCGGGAATTCATGCCTATGAGCAAAATCATCGTTTAAAATGATGACAGGCATAATATTGGCTTACGCTCTGGTATACATTGGAGTATTTTATTAGTAAAGTTATATCAATGATTGCCGAATTAGAGAAAAAGACAGATCTGGAAAAGTCAGAAACTGATAATCCAGTGAAGAGCAAAGTCAAAGTGCCACTTGGGAGAGGAGTGAGATTAATTCATAGCCCTGACTTTAATAAGGGTACAGCTTTTACAAAAAGGGAAAGAGAATTATTAGGTCTCAGGGGACTGCTGCCACCAATTTCAATATCCCAGGATTTGCAGGCAGACAGGATCATGGAAAATCTCAGAAAGAAAAAAGATGATCTTGAAAAATATATCTATATGGTGTCCTTGCAAGACAGGAATGAAAACCTGTTTTATTATGTATTGAGAAGACACCTTGAAGAACTAATGCCCATCATATATACACCAACTGTTGGACAGGCTTGTGAATCTTTTGGCCATATTTACAGGAGGCCACGAGGTTTATATATTTCAATTGAAGACAAAGGTCACATCAAGGAATTATTTTTGAACTGGCCTCATAAGGATGTCAAAGTCATTGTGGTAACCGATGGAGGCCGAATTCTAGGATTAGGAGACCTCGGGGTAAATGGTATGGGGATTCCGATAGGAAAACTTGCATTATATACAGCATGTGCAGGTATAGATCCCACCACTTGTCTGCCGATAACAATTGATGTAGGAACAAACAATAAAGCATTATTGGATGATCCACTTTACCTGGGGCATAAACATACAAGAACAACTGGTGATGAATACTTTGAGTTTTTTGATGAATTTGTATCAGTAGTCCAGGATCTTTTTCCGGAGGCTATTATCCAGTTTGAGGACTTCTCCACAAGCAATGCCTTCGCACTTTTAAATCGTTACGAGGAAAAAGCAAGGGTATTCAATGATGATATCCAGGGCACATCCAGTGTTGCACTTGCAGGAATGCTCTCAGCCGTCAGAATGAAAAACAGTACACTATCAGAAGAAAAAATCCTTTATCTCGGTGCTGGTGAGGCAGGTATCGGTATAGGCAATATGATCTGTCATGCCATGGAGGAAGAGGGACTTTCTGAAAAAGAGGCCAAAGAACGCAATTGGTTTATGGATTCAAGGGGATTGGTTTGTGCATCCAGAGATGATCTGGCCGTGCATAAACAGGCATATGCACATGATCATGAATTTATAGACTCATTTATAAAAGCGATAGAAGTACTTAAGCCGACTGCAATTATCGGTGTAAGCGGACAGCCAGGAAAATTCACAGACAAAGTGATAAAACTCATGTCTGTATTAAATGAAAGGCCTATAGTTTTTGCATTATCAAACCCAACATCAAAGTCCGAATGTACTGCAGAACAAGCTTACAAACACAGTAAAGGAAAAGCCATTTTCGCAAGTGGTAGTCCATTTGATCCTGTAGATTATAATGGTCGACGTATTGTACCTGGTCAGGGAAATAATGTTTATATATTTCCGGGTGTCGGACTAGGACTGGCATATTGTCATCCACGGGTAGTCACCGAGCGCATGTTTTACGAAGCAGCCAAAGTTGTTTCACAAGCTGTTACAGAAGAAGAATTGAATGCCGGGACTGTGTACCCATCATTCAAGCGCATCAGGGACGTGAGTGTAGAAATAGCTAAAGCTATCCTGATGATCAGTGTTGAAGATGGTCTGGTTTCCGGCTATTATCTATCCAATATGGAAGAGAATATCAGGGCATCAATGTATGAACCTGATTACGCAGAGTATTTGTAAAAACCTCCAAAAGCAGAATGATTATAGACTAAGCTTTGCATTTGCCTTACTTCCAACGGGTAAAAAGGATAGATTTGTATAGAACAGCCACTTAGGAAAGTGAATTACAACCAGACTGCAAAAACTTTTGGTACAGCACCGGTATTCTTTACCGCTATTGCTACTATACTTGGGGCGATCTTGTTCCTAAGGTTTGGATTTGCAGTTGGACAGGTAGGATTCCTGGGAGTCGTCATGATCATTCTGATTGGTCATGCAGTAACTATCCCCACAGCCATGGCCATTGCTGAAATCGCTACGAATCAGAAAGTAGAGGGTGGCGGGGAATATTATATTCTATCCCGGTCATTTGGATTGGTCATCGGTTCCACAATAGGCATTGGTTTGTATTTTTCACAGGCTATTAGTGTGGCCTTTTATATAATGGCCTTTTCTGAGGCGTTTGTACCATTGTTTAACTGGTTGAGTTCACAATCATCTTTACCTGATTGGATTATCTTTTTCTTTGAAAAGAAACAGTTTATTGGAATACCTACGCTATTAATACTGGCATACATCATGCTTACAAAAGGTGCCAGGCTTGGTGTTAAGCTCTTATATTCTGTAGTTTTAATTCTTGCTATTTCCTTAACGGCCTTTTTTCTTGGACAAACGGATTACGAGAAAACCCATGGGTTTGAGTTAAACAATACAGTACAAAACTCGAGTATCTTGAATCTTCAATCCGAATTTGATTCAACAAGCTTTGAAATTCCCGGACAAGCAGAAAATGGAAATGCAATTCAGAAAAGGGAAGGAGAAATAAAGCAAGGCTCCGATAACAGCAATCCTGTCGGCATCGGCTTTTTTATTGTATTTGCCATCATTTTCCCTGCATTTACAGGAATGACAGCAGGTGTAGGTTTGTCCGGAGATCTGAAGAATCCAGGAAAATCCATTCCGCTGGGAACACTGGGAGCTACATTGTTCGGCATGATCATGTATATCTTCATTGCCTGGAAGCTGACATCTTCAGCCTCACCTGAAGTATTGGCTGATACATCTCAATTAGTCATGGCTGATATCGCAATTCAGGGTTTCTGGATAATTCCCATGGGACTTGCTGCAGCAACGATTTCATCTGCCCTGGGAAGTATCATGGTAGCTCCCCGTACCTTGCAGGCCATTGCCAGAGATAAGATATTTCCAGCCCCAAAAATCAATTATTGGTTGTCCAGGGGAAGAGGGAAGGAAGATGAGCCGTTTAATGCTACTGTTATCACAATAATTGTGTCAGCAGTATTTATACTTGCGGGAGCAATAGATAGTGTTGCACAAATAATTTCAATGTTCTTTATGGTAACATATGGATCATTGTGCCTGATATCATTCCTGAATCATTTTTCTGCAGATCCGTCATATCGACCTCGATTCAGGTCAAGGTGGTATATCTCTTTGTTTGGAGCAATAAGTTGCCTGATCCTCATGTTTTTGATGAGTCCTTTTTATGCGATTATTTCACTGGTCCTCATCACAGCATTATTCTGGTTTGTAAGGAATTACAATAAAGATAAAAACAACTTGTCATTGATTTTCCAGGGAGTTATTTACCAGTTGAGCCGTCAAACCCAGGTCTTCCTTCAAAAAACAAATAAAGAGATTAGTCAAAGCTGGCGTCCGTCCACGATTGCAATTTCAGAAGATAGTTTCAGAAGATTTTCAGCATTCGATTTACTCCGCTGGATATCACATAAATATGGATTTGGAACGTATATTCATTTTATAAAGGGTTTCCTGTCCCGGGAAACTTTTGAAGAAGCAACTGAAGCCAAGATGCGCCTTATTGATATGGCTAACGTTAGCGGAAGCAATGTCTATGTAGACACTTTGGTAAGTCCTTCCTTCACTTCAATTGTTGCCCAGGCCATTCAGCTACCTGGCATCAGTGGTTCTGAAAACAATTTATTACTATTTGAGTTTCACAAGAATCATCCTGAACATCTAAAGGATATCATTGATAATTTCGGACTTATCCAATCCGTAAATTTCGATTTGATATTATTGGGTAGTTCTGAAAAAGGATTTGGCCTGAAAAAGCAAGTTCATGTATGGATTACACCATATGACTTTCAAAATGCAAACCTGATGATACTCCTTGCATATATTCTTTTAGGGCATAAAGATTGGGAGAAAGCCACCATTAATATATTTGCCATATTCCCGGAAGAGTCAGTTGATAAAGAACGAGCAAAATTGTTTGACTTAATCAATGGAGGGCAATTACCTATTTCACCTCAGAACATTGAGTTTATTACCAAGCAAATAGAGACCGACCCCAAGGTCATTATTAACAAAAAGTCTTTGAATGCGGATTTGACAATAGTAGGTTTTATTGATAAAGCTGTTAAACATCGTGGATCAGATGAATTCCAGGGGTACGATGATATCGGTAATATTCTTTACGTTCATGCTTCGGAGTCAAAAGAGATCAAATAGAAAAGTATTTAATTCTGGTTCCTTGAGTCTGATGGTTCTATATGAATCAGAATATTTTCAATAGTTGCTATTTGACTTTTCAAAGTATCCTTCAGGACATGGGCAATATCATGCCCTTCACGAACGGTAATGTCTCCATTGACAATAGCATGCAGGTCTACATGGTATTTCATCCCGGTCTTCCTGATAAAACACTTTTCTGTAGCTATAACACCTTCTACTGTGTTGGATATTTGTCTGATATCTTCAATGAGATTGTCATATAGATGCTCGTCCATAATCTCCCCGAGGGCAGGACGAAAAATAAGATAGCTATTATAAAGAATGAAGGCTGCTGCAATTAAGGCAGCCCAGTCATCTGCTGCTTCATAACCTTTTCCAAAAATTACAGCAATGGTTATGCCTACAAATGCTGATACTGAAGTAATGGCATCACTGCGATGATGCCAGGCTTCTGCCCTAAGTGATGTACTATTTGTTTCGATACTCTTCCTGATAATGAATCGATAAGACAGTTCTTTCCATATTATGATTATTCCAAGAACAATAAGAGTCCATGATGCCGGCCCCTGGTGTGGTGTCCTGATATTCTGTATACTTTGGTATGAAATAATAATAGCAGAAGTAATCAGGAATATAACAACCATGAAGGTTATAAGCGGTTCAATTTTTCCATGCCCGTATGGGTGATTTTTATCTGGAGGTTTGCTGGCATACTTCAGACCCAGGAGGACAAGAAT
>JAHHJO010000279.1:0-4656 GCA_018680275.1 Bacteroidia bacterium | reverse complement strand
GGTTGCAGGTCCTATAGTCCGGTCTGATGAATTGGTCCCGCAGTTCTATGAACCAAAGCGAGCCAATGAAAAACAGTTCTTCACGGGTTTGCTCCTTCTGACTATCGGTCTATTTGAAAAGACTGTATTTGCAGATTCATTATTGAGTCCTGTTTCTGACAAGGTATTCAGTTCGAGTAAAATCCTCTTACCTTTGGATGCATGGACTGGTGTCCTAGCTTTTTCAGGGCAAATATTTTTTGACTTTGCCGGTTATTCATTGTGTGCCATTGGAATTGCAATGATGCTAGGTTTCAAATTACCTGACAACTTCAGGTATCCTTATGGAAGCATCGGTTTCTCTGAATTATGGCAGCGCTGGCATATTTCATTATCCAGCTGGCTGAGAGATTACCTGTATATACCTTTGGGTGGAAACAGACGTGGTGTAAGCAGAACTTATGTCAACCTGATGATGACGATGTTGCTTGGAGGTCTATGGCATGGCGCCTCCTGGACTTTTGTGGTATGGGGATTCCTTCACGGTATGTACCTGGTCATCGAAAGATTACTGAAAAACAGGATTAAAATAAGGCATTCCAATGTATTTACAGGATTAGTACTTGCCTTCTTGACTTTTACATGCGTTAATATTACATGGGTTTTCTTCAGGGCAGAATCATTTAAAACAGCATGGAACCTTATACTTTCCATGTTTTATTTACAAGGAGAAGACGCTGTATTGACAAGCAATTACCTTGTATTGGTTCTTCCCCTTATGCTATTGGTCTTCCTTGGGCATTATGCAATGAGAAATCATTCCCTGGTTGGCGTTATTGAAAAGATGCCTCGAAGCTGGTTGGTCTTCTTTTGGGCCCTTATGATTTTTAGTCTTATGATCGTACAGACAACCGGGCAACAATTTATTTATTTCCAGTTTTAGGCTACTTTATATGTGCCGACTGTCCTTTACATTTATCCTTAAAACATATATCTTATAGCAAACAAAGGTTGCAGCATGCAAAATATACAATTGTCAATAATAATCTTGATGATGTGTATTCCTCAACTCCATACGCAGGTATTAAAGCCTACACATGAATTTATAATCAAGCAAAATGAAGTTCTTAATGATTCGATAAGGCTATCAGATTATCCTTTATATGCCAACTCTATCCTAATCAGGAAAAGTTATGAAACCAATTATAGTGTCTATTACCTGGCGCAAAAAAATAAAGTAGTCCTTTCATACATCTCCCGCTTTATGAAATATGACGATATACGAGGATTTGATCCCATTAATAACACCCATAAATTATTGAACAAAACATACAAGTATGAATACTGGAAAAACAAAATATATGAAAATGACCAATTTGAGTTATTCATGTTCTTTGGGTCATTGGCAGCTTTGGGGACCAGTGCAATTATCTCTGATGGTAAATATTTAGATTACCATTTTCCTATATTCATGAACCATGAGGAGTACAGACAATGGAAAGAAAAATCCAACCAGTTTGATTCTTATTGACCACAGATCTTTCTTTATTTGATGGTTGAGAGCGAATCTTAAGTGTAAAGACATATTTATTACACATAATACTTCATCACAATGAAATTCTGTTATTTTCGGTTTCCTGACTCAGATAATTTTATCATCGGGCAACAGGTCTGAAAAAAACAAATGGACGTAAGTGAAATCCCGGAAAGGGGTTGGAAAGGCATTGTTTCGAATTGGCGTTCAGATTTCCTTGCGGCTATAAGTGTATCTCTTGTGGCATTGCCCCTGGGACTTGGGGTTGCTGCTGCATCTGGTGTACCTCCAATCGCAGGTCTAATAACAGCAATTATTGGAGGGATCATTGCTACCCCATTCCGCGGAAGTCATCTTGCCATTAATGGACCGGCAGCTGGATTAATCGCTGTAATTCTATCCGCTATCTATTCATTAGACGATGGGACCGGCCAGACCTTGAATTATGTTCTGGCAGCTGTCGTGATTGCAGGACTTATCCAGGTACTTTTAGGGATACTGAAACTAGGCAAGATTGCAGAGATCATTCCATCTTCGGTTATTCAAGGTGTGATGGTTGCAATAGGTATCATTATATTTTCGACACAGATTCATGTGGTCATGGGAACCAGTCCCGTTTCAAGAAATGCTATTGATCTTTTAAAGGAGGCCTTCATTCAGATTCCAAATATTAATCCAGTTATTTTCGGAATATCTATAGTGGGTATTATTCTGCTTATTTTCATTCCAAAGATACAGTCAAGACTATTTCATTATTTCCCTGCTTCTTTATGGGTATTGGTCGTGTCATTCATTGCCGCTTATTTCTTCAATTTCTTTGAATCTCATACGATCAATTTTGGAAGCAGGACATATGAGATAGGTCCGCATCAATTGATTTCAATACCTGACAACCTTTGGGACGCAATCATGCATCCAAATTTCAGCAGGATATCAGATTATAAATTCTGGATAGCCGTATTATCCATTTGTCTGATTGCATCCATTCAGACCCTGGCCATGGCAAAGGCTGTAGACAAACTCGACCCTTACAAAAGAAAGTCTAACCTCAACAAGGACCTGGTTGGAGTCGGACTGGCAACAGCTTTTTCAGGTGCAGTTGGTGGATTGCCAATTATAACTGTTATTGTAAGGAGTACAGTAAATATTAACAACAATGCCAAGACCAAATGGTCAAATTTTTATCACGGTCTTTTGATTATTATTTTCATATTATTACTTGCACCTGTCATCCAGAAAATACCATTAGCTGCTCTTGCTGCAATACTGGTATACATAGGATTCAGACTGGCATCCCCTTCTGTATTCAAAAAAATATATGATATGGGCATCGAGCAATTGATATTTATGATGGTCACCATTGTGATTACCCTGTACTCAGATCTACTTTGGGGAATTATTGGAGGAACCTTATTTACTTTATTGGTTCATATCCTTTTATCGAGAATGCCTGTCGGTTCTTTTTTCAAACTTGCATTTTCAAACAAAACAAATGTGTTTGTCAATAAAGATGGTAGTTACAATCTTAACATTGACGGTATCGCAAGTTTTCTGACCATTCCATTATTCGGAAAACTCACAAATAATATCAAGGTGGGATCTAATGTCACCATCGATCTTACCCATACAAGGTTAGTCGGAATGACTTTTATGGAATACCTGGTAGACTATCTGAAAATGCAAAAGAGTACAGGCGGAAATGTAGTAATTGAAGGCCTGGATAATCATGTATCTTCCTCAACCCATAACAGGGCTTTAAAAATTTCATTGTCAAATCTTGAAACTAAATTATCACCCAGGCAACTCAGACTTCAAAATCTGGCTGCAAAAAAAGAATACCAGTTTGCAAGTCGTGTCGACTGGAATACATCCTATTTCAGGAACTTTCACTTTTTTGAAATAAGACCTATTGAACAGAAATCAAATTCATTAAAAGGCAGATTTGATGATTTGAATATTACATGGGAAATTGCAGATGTGACCTTTAGTGAAGGTGCTGCATTTACTGCTGAAGTATTCAATACCACAGTAATGGTACTTAAATTAAATACAGCAGTTCCGATTTTTTCCATAGAAAAGGAAGGTGTATTTGACAAGATATTTGACAGGGTCATGGCATTTACCGGTTATAAGGATATTGATTTCAATATGTATACGAAATTTTCCAGCAAGTTTCTTCTTATGGGTAAGGACGAGGAAGAAATTAGGAAGTTCTTTAGTAATGAAATCGTCCAGTTTTTTGAAAATGAGCAATTACACCATCTTGAAAGCAATGGTGAAGCATTTCTGATCTTCGACAGGATGAAGGTAGCCAGGACGGACGAAACAATTGCCTTGATTGAATATGGAGAACGGCTCGCCAGCTTATTAAGCAAGAAGTGAGAATTGACATTATCCAATAATTAATAAAACGAACCTCTTTTACCATAATATCTTCTTATGTCATATTCTTATTATGAATCAAGAATAATGGTGCAGAATTTATGAATTACAATCTTTGAGTTATTTTACATTTAAATAGCAACAATATGGAGAAGGCATTACAAAGCATGATAGACAATATGCCTGAAAAAACAGGTAAGGCACTTGAAGATTGGATTAAAATTCTGAAAACTAAATCATTTTCAAAACATTCTGAAGCGGTAAACTATCTTAAAAAAGAACATGGTGTGACACATGGATTTGCAAACACTATTGTAACATTATCAAAAAATGAAAACAAATCAGAGGACGATCTGGTCACTTCACAATACAAAGGCAAAGAAAATCTTTTTCCGATCTATGAATCGCTGAAACAAAAGATCAGTGAATTTGGAAATGATATAACAATCACGCCCAAGAAAGGAAGTGTCAGTTTTATCAGGAAAAGACAATTTGCCTTGATCAAGCCTGCAACAAAAACAAGAATCGACCTTGGACTAAAGATCAAAGACAAAAACCCGATAGGACGACTCGAAAATTCAGGACCATTCGGGACTATGTGTACACATCGTATTCGGCTTGAAGACGTAAAGGATGTGGATAAGGAAACAATATCGTGGATCAAAGAGGCTTATGAAAAATCTGTATAGGAACAATTTCCTGTGATAATATTATCCGAATCATATAATAAAATACTTATTGTTATCCGTACTGGAATTATT
>JAHHJO010000544.1:0-19151 GCA_018680275.1 Bacteroidia bacterium | reverse complement strand
TATAGAATATCCTGAATCTATATCCGGGCTTTCTGCAAGACTTTACAATATGAATGGTCAAATGGTTAAAGAATGGATGGTTGATACAACAATAGGATACAATCTGCCCATTGATATTCCAGGGAATAGTTATGTGTTGCAGCTGTATTCCGGTAATGATTTGTTATCAGTGAAAAAGCTTATAAAACAGTAAGCATAAAGCTTAAATAAGCTCGGTTCAAAAAGAAAGGATAGATACTGAAAATATATACATCTTATCGTAAATAGTGTTACCTTTGCGCCTGCTAAAATACGATTTCAGTAATCCTTTTTGGTAAAAACAAATACAATGGCGACATATTTAACAAAAGAAAAGAAAGAAGAGATTTTTAAGGAATATGGCGGAGACGCCAACAATTCCGGTTCAATTGAAGGACAGGTAGCATTATTTACATTTAGAATCAAAAGCCTGTCAGAACACCTGAATACCAACAAGAAAGACCATTCATCAAGAAGAGCCCTTCTATCATTGGTTGGTAAGCGTAGAAGACTCCTAAAATATCTGTCTAAGAAGGACATCAACAGATACAGGGAAGTGATCGACAAACTGAAGATAAGAAAGTAAGCTTTATGCTTGTTTCTTTTTTATCGATGTCCGCATTATTATCTCACATATCATTACATAAGTAATTCCTATGGGTCAACAAACACCTATTACTACTTCGTTTAATCTGCCAAACGGGCAGGAAGTTATTCTTGAAACAGGAAAGTTAGCCACTCAGGCACACGGTTCCTGCGTCGTTAAAATTGGCAATACAATGCTATTTTGTTCAGTCGTTTCCAATTTTGAAAAGAGGGAAGGACAAAGCTTTTTCCCTTTATCTGTAGATTACCAGGAAAAGTTTGCATCAGTCGGAAGAATTCCGGGCAATTTTTTCAGGAGAGAAGCAAGATTATCAGAATATGAAATTCTGACGTCAAGATTGGTCGACAGGGCAATCCGTCCATTATTTCCTGATGGATATATGTATGAAACGCAGGTAATTATTAACCTGATTTCAGGAGAACTTGATACTCTACCTGATGCTTACACTGCTCTTGCCGCATCGACGGCATTGTCTGTTTCTGATATTCCATTCGCTGGTCCTATTTCAGAAGTACGTGTTGGAAAGGTTGATGGAGAATATGTAGTTAACCCTTCCAAATCATCATTGGAAAAAGCGACACTTGAGATTATTGTGGCCGCCACAAAGGAGAATGTAATGATGGTTGAAGGTGAAGCCAATGAGTGTTCAGAAGAAGAATTGATTGAAGCCATTAAAGTTGGCCATGAAGCGATTAAAGTTCAGTGCGATGCTCAATTGGCACTCGCTCAACTTGTAGGTGAGAAAGCGACAGTTAAAAGAGAATTGGAAGAAGTGGAAGAGGACGAAGAACTGAAAGCATATGTAAAGGAAAAAACAAAAGATAAAATTCTCGAAATAGCCAGAGGCGCTTTGGATAAATTGACAAGGAAGAATGGTTTCAAGAAAATCGCTGAAGAACTTGAAGAAAGTCTGCTCGAGGATAAAGGTGAAGAATATGTTGAAGAGAACATGGGAACTGCCAAGGAATATTTCGGCAAACTTAAAAAGGAAACCATAAGGGCTATGGTCCTTGAAGAGAAAATCCGACTCGATGGAAGAAAATTCGATGAAGTCAGACCGATATGGACAGAAGTAGATTACCTGCCTTCAGCTCATGGATCAGCTATTTTCAACAGGGGCGAGACGCAAGCATTGACATCATTGACGCTTGGTTCAAAACTGGATCAGAAAATGATCGATAATGCCCTGGAGAACTATTATGAGAAATTCATACTTCATTATAATTTTCCTGCACTTTCAGTTGGTGAAGTCAAACCAATGAGAGGCCCGGGAAGAAGAGAAGTCGGACATGCCAACCTTGCAGCAAGGTCATTGAAACAGGTTATTCCTTCGGATACCCCTTATACAATCAGGCTTGTTTCTGATATTCTTGAATCTAACGGATCTTCCTCTATGGCTACAGTTTGTGCAGGATCACTTGCACTAATGGATGGTGGTATTAAGATTTCATCTCCTGTTTCAGGAATTGCTATGGGTATGATTTCAGAAGGTGACAATCATGCCATTCTATCTGATATACTTGGTGATGAGGATGCTTTGGGAGACATGGATTTCAAAGTCACAGGAACGACGAATGGGATTACAGCATGTCAGATGGACATTAAGATTGATGGTTTACCTTATTCTACTTTGGAAAAGGCATTAATACAAGCAAAAGAGGGCAGACTGCATATTCTTAATGAAATGTCCAAGTCTCTCGCTTCATCAAGAGAAGACTTTAAACCTCATGCGCCTAGAATTGTAGAATTCAAAATTGACAAGAGTTACATCGGGGCAGTTATTGGTCCTGGTGGTAAGATAATTCAAGAACTGCAAGCCAGAACAGGTACAGTCATAAATATTGAAGAAATTGACGACAAAGGAGTTGTATCAATTGCTTCATCGGACAAAGCATCATTAATGGAAGCTAAAAATGCGATCGATGATATCGCTTTTGAGCCGCAGGTAGGTGATGTATATGATGCGGTTGTTGCATCAGTTCAGACCTATGGTGTATTTGTTGATTTCAAGCAAAAAAGCGGGTTACTCCATGTATCCGAGATCTCACATTCAAGAATCAACGATGTCAGCGAAGTATTTAAAGTAGGTGATCCTGTGAAGGTCAAACTCGTTGGAATTGATCCGAAATCTGGTAAATACCGACTTTCAAGAAAAGTACTCTTGCCAAATCCAAGAGAAAAAGTGGCAGAATAATTGTAATTATAAGCTTGCGAACTTACCTGGGGATACTAATTTATCATTGAATTAGTAAAAAATTTTACTTAATCCTGAACTTATTTGGACGGATACTTGTAATTATATTACAGGTTTACTAAAATTTTTTGAATTAGTCAATAGTTTACCAAAAATTTTCAAGTTTTAAGAGATTAGCTGAATGAGACAACTTAAGATTACAAACAAGATTACAAGCCGGGAAAGTTTAGCCCTGGACAAGTATCTCAATGATATTTCAAAAATTGAGATGCTTACACCAGAAGAAGAGGCTGACCTGGCAAGACGTATCAGAAGCGGAGACGAAGGCGCACTGGAAAGAATGACACAAGCCAACCTGCGGTTTGTAGTTTCTGTGGCCAAGCAATACCAGAATCAGGGATTATCATTAAGTGACCTGATCAACGAAGGTAATGTTGGACTTATGAAAGCAGCCCGGAGATTTGACGAAACAAAGGGATTTAAATTTATTTCCTATGCTGTATGGTGGATCAGGCAGTCTATCCTGCAGTCTATCGTTGAATATTCAAGAATGGTACGACTACCTCTCAATAAGGTAAGTTCCTATTCGAAGGTCAATGAAGCCTATGTTTCGTTTGTACAGGAATTTGAGAGAGAACCCACCCATGAAGAATTATCTGAACTCCTTGAAATGAAGATTTCAGATATTGTGAATGTATTGCAAGGAGGAGGAAGACATCTTTCCATGGATGCACCGATTGGAGGTGAAGAAGGTGAAGCGACAATGCTTGACCTGTTTACACCATCTGATCAGAAAAGTCCTGATTTAAGACTTATGGAGGAATCCTTGAAAAACGAAGTGAAGTATGGTCTTTCATTATTAAGTTCAAGAGAAATTGAAGTGCTTTCAGCATATTACGGCTTGAATGGTCACAAATCACTGACTCTTGAAGAAATTGGAGAATTGTACGGCCTGACCCGGGAAAGAGTCAGACAAATTAAAGAACGTGCCTTACGCAGATTAAGAAAATCCGTGAATAAAAATGCCCTTAAGTCCTATTTAGGATAGAGTTGGTATAATTATTCTTAAGGTATAAAGAAAATATTCCTAATATGGCTTTCAGGACTTATGTCCTTTAAGCCATATTTTTATTTAAACAGAAACCGTGAGTGCATTAATCAGACTGATTGTATTATTATTTGTGTTCGTAGGGTCTATGGGCTATATAGTCTATCATGTAAGTACATTTTTTCTTAGCCTGGGTTCGAGAAAAAAGTTATTGCAGCGTGATTTCAAGCAATTACATTCATTGATTGCTGAATATAAAGATGGACTCATACCATTGGACTTCGAGGAACTCAAACTATTATCTTCTAGCCCAATATCCAAAATAAAAAGAAGAGGTGTCTACACAACTTCAAAAGGATACCTCTCAACTATTTACCAGGAACCGCTATTTGCATTTGGCATCAAGAAATACAAGAAGACAGGTAGAGCAGTGATGCTTGTTGAATCTGACAAACACGAATATAAATTCTATTTCGACAGGAAGAAAACAAGTGTATTTAAAGACAAGCAATTAAAGGCATACATTACTGATGATGATAAACTGGTTAGTATCGATCAGGTTGAAAATGCACGGATTGAAACTATATCAGGGCAGAAATATGCTACCATTTATGAAGGTGGTGATGATCTTGCACATTTGAACCTTAAAGATGTTGACGGTAGCGCAATAAGCGATCGTGCATTTTCCGTTTTTCATGATGTAAGGGAAAATAGTATGGATAAACTGATCTACCTCGGACTTTATCATCTTCTTTTAAAGCCAAATCTAAGTGCATGAGATATATATTAACCATCCTGGTTCTTGCAGGACTTTCATTTAATCTAAGTGCTCAAAGTAAACCTGTTGACCCATCCTTCGAGGATATGATTAGCAACTTTCAACTTTTAATGGATAGTCTTGATTTTGATCAGCTTATCGATGAAGACTTGATCAGGGAATGGAGTGAAACTATGTCCGACTCCATAATGGAATTTAAATATTTTGAGAATTCAGACAGTATTTTCGGATTTCCTTTCTTTGATAATAATCAGATTCTTGATTTTCGTCTTGATTCATTGTTTATGGATTCAGAACAGATGGATAAATTGATGGAAAAAAGTCTCAGGATATTCGAAGATCTGGATGTATCAAAATTTCAAGACATGCTTGAAGGCTTTGACCTGGAACATGAACTCTCTCCGTTTCAGACGATACCAAAGGATTCTATCCAACCCGGTGAACTTCCATTAAAGAAGATTTAGTGAATTGCAACATATAAAGTATTATTATTGTTGGGCAAAATATTTTTATACCTATGAGCTTACTTGATTCAGCGAGATTATTTATTTACAGATGTCATGAGAAAGGACTTGAAATTTTATTGATCAATCATGATTTTTCAAAAGATCCCGGAATCTGGACAGTACCAAGTACCCGCTTTATTGATAAATCACATGTGGAATTTATTGAATTGGATTCTTTCAGGAATGAAGATGGTCAGGAAGTAAAAGCTTTTGCAATCGAAGCTGACTGGCATGATATTCCTTCCATCCGGGGTCTCATCAAACATGATGTGAAAGCTGTTAAATCAAAAATCAAATCTTCTGTGATAGAATTTGAAAAGGGCGCTTACTTTACCTTCAAAGAGGCGTTTCGTAAAGTTCTTCCTACGGAATATGAAGCTCTCAAGGAGTTGAAAGATATAGTACTAGATCGAAACCTGGTCAAAAATATTTGAGATTGCTACATATTGTAGAATACAATATTAATCAGAGAAACACTTCTAATTCCACAGAATAGAAATCAGGAAATTAAATCAATCCTATAATGGCTTTACCAACTGATGTCTTCTTCGTCAGCAGGTTTGTCTTCAGTTTCTACAGGTGCCTCTGGTTCTGAACTTTCTGCTGGTTCTGTAGTTTCTGCTTCAGCAGACTCAGTCACTTCTGATTCTTCCGGGACAGGGTTGTTTTTGGCTTCTTCTGCCTCAGCTGCTAATTTTTCTTCCCATTCCTGTTGGCGTCTTTCATATAACTCATAATCGAAGTCTGGCATTAACTCCGTTTTTACGTGATTGATCGTATCTTCAAGACTGCTGAGGAATCTATTGAAATCTTCTTTATACAGAAAAATCTTGTGTCTTTCATAACCATTCCCGTCAAAACGCTTTGTGCTTTCGGTCATAGTGATGTAATAATCCTCACCTTTTGTCTGTCTTACATCAAAAAAATACGTTCTTCTTTTACCCGCTCTTACTTTAGAAGAATATACGCTTTCAAACTTTTTATCATTATCCACCTTGATCAATTTTAGTTGTAAAATTAATTTTTTTCTAAAATTATCAGTAAATCTAATTATTTAACACTAAAAAACAAGCCAATTTTAAGCTTCCTCGTATTGTAAGCGGATCAAATCCTGGTAATACCCTGGTCTTTTTGATAATTCATCATGTGTACCCCTATCAACTATCCTTCCTTCTTCGAGAACAATAATTTTATCAAATTCAAATAGTCTCGAGATCCTGTGGGTAATAATTATTGAAGTTTTTTCTTTTAGGGTATCCTCCAAATAACTGAGGATTTTGTGTTCGGTATTAGCATCAATTGCAGAGAGGCAGTCGTCCAGAATGACGATATCAGGGTTTTTAATAAGAGCTCTGGCGATAGATACTCTTTGTTTCTGACCTCCTGACAGGGTAACGCCTCTTTCGCCTACCATGGTTTCAAATTGCTCTGGCAATTTCAGAATATCAGCTTTTATTGCAGCACTTTCGGCATACAGTTTTACATCATCAAAACTTGAATCTGCAGCACCGAATTTGATATTGTCTTCAATGGTATCGGAAAACAGGAAAACGTTTTGTGGAACATAGGCCACCCTTTCACGTAAATGGTGCAAGTTCTTTTCCCGAATATTTTTACCATCAATAAGGATTTGTCCATTGGTACAATCATAGAATCTCAGCAAGAGATCAGCAATTGTACTTTTACCTGAAGCCGTTCTGCCTACAATAGCAAGTTTTTCTCCTGGTTCCAGTTTGAAAGACAGATTTTTTAAGGCTTCTATACCGGTGTCCGGGTAAACAAAACTTACATTTTTAAATTCTATATGACCCTCGATTGAATCCGTCTCTGTCTGAGTAGAAACAATCTCAGGATCTGTCTCCAGAATTGTATTAATCCTTGCCTGGGATGCTTCAGCCTGCTGGATAATTGAAGCAATCCATCCAATTGACGTAATAGGCCAGGTAAGGTAATTGATATAAATTACAAACTCAGCCAGGTTTCCTGCTGTAATCTCCTGGTTAAATACAAGTCGGCCACCTATATAGATTGTTAGTAATGTACTTATACTTACCAAAAAGATCATTAATGGAAAAAACAAGGCATTGACCTTTGCAAGATCCAGTGCTTTCTTTTTGTAATTCTCACTCTCCTCGGTAAAATGCTGACCAAATTGTTTTTCCTTGGTATATGATTTGATGATCCTGATGCCTGAATAAACCTCCTGGGATACACTGTTTAACCTGGCAAGTTGTTTTTGGATAAGATCAGATCTGTCATGGATTATGCTACTGACATAATAAATGGACAAAGAAAGAAATGGTAAGGGTAACAGTGTGTAAAATGATAGCGTGGAATTTACCTCGAACATTGTGAAAATAACCAGCCCGAATCGGAGTGCCACATTAATTCCGTACATGATAGCCGGTCCCAGATACATTCTGACCTTCGAAACATCTTCGGAGATTCGGGCCATAAGGTCTCCTGTTCTATTGTTCTTGTAGAAAGAAAGGTCCATTTTCTGGTAGTGCAGGTATATCTCTTTCCTGAGATCATATTCTATCAACCTGGACATGACAATGATAGTCTTTCGCATACAGTATAGAAAAAACCCCATTAATAGAGAAAGCCCGATGACAATCCCTGAGAACCGAAGGATATCCTGGCCATAAACATCCATGAATGATCCTGTTACCTGTGTTTCCTGGCTTGTTTTCTCCAATATAAAATCAAGCGCCTTTCTGATGGTTTGTGGTACCAATACGAGAAAGTAGTTGGAAAGTCCCACGAACAGGACTCCAAGAAAAAGGCGCCATTTATACCTTAGAAAAAATTTATTTAAATACCTGAGATTCTTCAAATTGTGAATTGTTACCCATTAAACCCATTAAAAGGAAATAGGTTTGGAGCATTAAAAATAATATAATTAAATCTACTAATATTTAACGCTAGTTTTCCAAGTAAGAATTGATCCTCAGGTATATTGAATCATTGATTATCCGGATATTCTTCAATTGTTGGATACTGTCAAATGTACCATGTTGTTTCCTGTATTTCAGGATGGCATTTGTAATTGATTTGTCAAAATAAAAATGTCGGATCAAGTCCCTGTAGTCGCATTTGTTTATGTTTATTTTGTCTAGTGGGCCATCGACTGTGAGAAATGATTTATTGATAAGCAACACAGAATCTTCGACACCATAAACTTCAACCAACTGTTTCAATTGATGAAATCCCCCGAGGCGTGTTCTGTATTTAACTATTCTCCTAGCGAGAACAGGACCAATACCTTTTAACCTGGTCAGTGATAGGGAATCAGCAGTATTGATATTGACCTTTGTGATCTTGTTTCTTTCTTGGTATTTGGTTTTTCGATAACCTGATTGGATTTTGTCTGAATACACATTCTTAGCTTTTAATCTGCATTGACAATATTTTAATAGCGAATCAAGGGTTAAAGGATCCATGCCATAGATTTTTTTCAGATCATTGCAATTGTAGAAACGTCCTCCCTTATTCCTGTAGTTCAGCCAGTTTCTTGTAATTTTTCGAGGCAGGTTAAAGCTGACCAGTTGGATGCTATCGATTCTATTTGGATCAAAAGACTTCATTTTTATTGAATCATTTCTAACCGACCTAATGTTAAACTCACTCTCCTCAACTCTAATTGTATCGGAGGTCACAAGCTGTAATTCATCAATATTTTCATACAAATCATATATTGAGAATGTATCATTGAATCTGAAAATTATTGGATAGAAAATAAAGTTATACAGATGAAAAGATGCAAGCAGAATAATCATAACTAAAGCGCCAATCCTTTGTTTCCTGCTTAATCCTTTGATATTTATTGGTAGAATGCTCATGTTAATTCCAGAATATATGCACCCTGACTACCGGTGAGATAGAAACTTATTTCCTTGGTATTCAGAAGTGTGATTATTTCTTCCTTTTTCTTGACAGTGCTGTCGATAATAACCATTGAAATATGGTTCTTACTGATTATTTCTTTTAAATGTTCGGTACTATTTTTATTTACAATAATGAGATCAATTGATTGATTAAACCGGGATTGTGCTGTTTCTTCATCAGGGTATAAAATGATAAAAAAGTTTTCCAGGCAAAATCCGTGACTTGATTCATTGATGAATATTCTGTCTGATTCCCGGGGAAAATTTGATAATCTGAATTTCCGGCAGTTATCTTCTTGATTCTGATCTGAATCTAATCCATCAATTGAAATAAGGTGACCATTTATAAAAACATCTGAAATACTATTCTTGTAGAGATCATAGACGACGAGTTTTGTCTCTGCATTCTTTTGATACTTGGTTTTTAAATGCATTGAAATCTGTAAAATAAAGGCGATCAATGTACCAGCCAGAAACAAATATTTTTTGTTTTGAACAAAGAGGGCAAGCATTGCCAATGCTCCTAGTATGATAATTAATGAGGGTTCAGAGAGATATAAGGAAGACAGGACAGCTGATGGCAATTCATTAATACCCTTTAAAATAAAGGTAAAGAGATCAAGAACGCTTTCTGATAAAATGATGATCTGCTGTTTTATGTTCCATGGAAATTGAAACAAATGGACTCCAATGTTTATCATCCCTGTACAAATAAGCAAGCCCGCAAATGGGGTAGTGATGATCCCACTTAAAATAAAATAAAGTGGAAACTGGTTGAAGTGATATATAACCAGTGGTGCAACAAAGATTTGAGCAGATACTGAAATACAGCTTAATTGCCATATCAACTTGATAATTCTGTTTGAAAAATGCAATGCAGAACTGATTGTTTTATAAAAGAGCAGTATGCCCAGCATTGCTAGAAAAGAAAACTGGAAGCCAAGATTATATAGGTCAAGTGGATTCAATACAAGCATGGTAAAAGCGCATATGCCGATGATATTTAATGGATTTACAGGCTTTGCATTCTTAAGACCGGAATAGTAAAACGAAAACATGATACCTGCCCTGACAGAGGAAGGAGCAGCACCTGACAGAAGTACAAAAGTCCATACACCAACTATAACAATCAATGCCAATGATAATCGTGATATGGCATAGTGGGTGACATAAAAGCGGGATACAGCAATGAGAAGAGAAGCAATGATTCCAATATGCAATCCCGAAACTGCGAGGATATGGACAGCACCAGAATTTCTGAAAATATTGTAATCTTCTTGTGAAATATGATCTTTAATGCCCAGGGTCATTGCTGAAAGTATACCGGAATGAGTCTCGTTTTTAAAGCTTTCTGTCAAAAATGTAGAAAATTGATAGCGCCATTTTGAAATCATTGCGATCAAGCCTGTGCTCTCCTTTAATAAGATAATCTTGTCTGCATGATTCAAATAGATTTGTCCATAGATCATCTTTTTTTGCAGAAATTCCATGTAATCAAATGCGAGCGGATTTGAATTTGATTTTATATCGTGAATCTGCTTATGACAATAGTATTCGGAAGATCTCCTTATATTTTTATAGAAAGATGAATCGGCATAAATGATAATATTTGCTTTGGACCTCCTCAATTCCTGCCTGGTTTTTCCCTTGTATAAAACCCTGCAAATCAGTTTGGACCCTTTCTTAGTATAAGATTTAGAACATATCCTCAGGATCAGATGATTGCCCTTTCTGATTGTCCAGTCATACTTTTCTGAGTCTTGCACCTGTACTTGATTGAGGTTAAGACCTATCAGGAAAATTACCACCAACCATACAATTGAGAAAATGTTTTTATGTCTTTTCAGATGCAGGATGAATAGGATTGGAATTGCGCTGATATATACACACCAAAAAGCGTTTGTCGTATTTGCATTTTTGAAAAATAACGGAGAAATATAAATTGAAGTACTGTACAGTAGTGCGAGGATGAATAGTGGATATCGAGTAAGATTCAAGGTGAAAGTTGTTGAATCTTCAATTTATAAATTAAGAAAGGATATATATTTTATTCGCCTTGATGTGACTTATTCTTATCTATTAAGTCCAAATAGTGTAAAATAAGTTTGTTGAAGGGCAGTAATGCGTAATTATATTCTGTCCTTTTCAAATAATATGGAAATAAAATAATATCTTATATGTATTCAAAAGAACTAAATCCTATAATATGAGATTATTAATCTTTGTTTTATGGTTGCTCCTGGGTTTAGTGTATTGGTATTTTTCCGACTCTTGCTGTTCAGACACCAAAACTGTTAGTGAAACGACAGAGATCATTAGCCAGGATGATATTCAAGAAGATGTGAGTACCACACTGGACCAAACTGATCAGGCTGAAAGCAAATTAGCTGCTGATGGTGACAAAGAAGATATTGATGCTTCAGGCACCATTGAAGAGAAGGACGGTGATGAAGTTGTAACAATATCCCGACCTGGGAAAATGATCAAGAAGTTAACCCCAATCGGCTTTATAAAATCCAGTGCTGAACCTGTAGTTGACAAATCCTGGGTTTCATTCAGGGATTCCCTAATGAACCTGATTGGCACAGATCAAATCCTGCAAGTGGAAGGAATGTATTTTGAAGATGAAGTAGATGGAAAGAAAACTGATCTTGGAATGGCAAGGGCAAGAAATGTCCTCAAATTATTTAGTGGGCTTACTGATGATAAATCTGAACTTAAGTCCAGATCTGCCGGTGCTGAATTCACGAAAGACAAAGCCAATAATCTCATTGCATTCAGATTTTTGAAGAGAACAAAAAATATTAAGGAGATTGATGACAGAACCCTCATCTATTTCCCATATAACTCCACACGCCAGATCTCAAATTCTGAAATTGAGAAATACCTGATCGATCTTTCAAACAGGTTGAAGCAAACCGGGGAGAAGGTCCGATTGATAGGTCATACGGATAGTTTTGGAAGTGATTCATCAAACAGACTGCTGGGATTGTGGCGAGCGGAAGTTATCAGGGATTACCTGGTCTCCAAAGGTATATCAGTCAACAAGATTTCTGTGTTTACAAAAGGAGAATCAATCCCGATTGCATCAAATAAAACTGAAAGTGGCAGGTCAAAGAATCGGAGGGTTGAATTACAAATAATTAAATAAAATTTAAATCGAAATATCATGTTAGCGTTGCATTTTCTTACTGACTTTTGTGAATCCTGGTTTCTATGGTGGTTATTACCATTCTTGCTTGGCCTGTTGTTAGGATGGGCTATCTGGGCGAAATGGGCAAAACGTGCGAGGGAACTTGAGGATGAAGTCGCATCGTTGAAAGTTAAAATATCTGATCTTGAAGAAAAACTGGAAGCTTGTGGTAGAGATAAAAAACATTTTCAGGATGCTTTATCTATCAGTGAAAACAGGCTTAGAGATCTTAAATTGAAAATTTCTGAACTGGATTCGGAAATTGAGCAATTAAATTCAAATCTGAGTGCTGATGAATCAGATGGTTCTGGAGCAGATGCTGGTGAAGATGATGGTGAAGAGGACATGAGGAATAATTTATCGGCAGGCAATACAGCCGGAACTTTAGGCTTCACAGACGATCATTCTTCTCATTCAGGTACTGAAGGAGAAGGAGGAGATAATGATGGAAGCGAAGCCGGCAGTGATTATGATCAGGAAGAAACAAGCGAACATGAAGATGATGACAGTCATCAAGTGGAAAATGGAGAGGGTTCTGATCAGGAAGATACCGGTGGAGTTGAGCATGGTCTTGGAGATGATTACGGGGATGACCGATTTAAAGGACAGGGAGATGACAGTAGCAATGATCATCGATCAGGAGATGACCAGGATATTAATAAAATAGCTTCTTCACTTGCTGGAACCACAATACCTGAGCCTTCATCTACGACTTCTTTTACAGGAGGCGGAAAATATGATAAGTTACAGGAGGATAACTTACAGATTTTAGAAGGGGTTGGTCCGAAAATGGAATCCATATTGCATGAGAATGGTGTTAATTCGTGGTCTGGACTGGCATCTATGTCTACAGGTGAACTCCAATCAATCCTTGGCAAGTATGGTGACAGGTATCGAATTATTGATCCTTCAGGATGGCCAAGGCAGGCTGCTTATGCCAGTCGTGGAGATTGGGATGGGTTGATTGCCTTTCAAAAGGAAGATGGATCTGCTTCCAAGGCTGAAAAAGTCATGATCAAACTGGGAATCATCAAAGCGTGGAAAAAGGATGATCTTAAAGCCATAGAGGGTATTGGTCCAAAAATTGAGCAACTGATGCATAATGCCGGTATTACAACCTGGAGACAGATGGCTGAAGCTTCTGTTGGCCAATTGAATTCCATTCTTGAAGAAGCAGGTAAAAGATACCAATTGGCAGATCCTTCTACATGGCCACAACAGGCAGGTCTGGCAGCTGATGAAAGATGGGAAGATCTTGAAAGACTTCAGGATCATCTGAAAGGAGGCAGAAATCCTTCATAATTAATTTTCCGATTCGATGAACCTTTAGATGCTCAATGATATTTAGAGGTAAAGTCGATGATGAAAAAAGCATATTTTGGAGGAGGTTGTTTCTGGTGTGTGGAAGCAGTATTCCAAAGAATCAAAGGCGTCAACAAGGTGATTTCCGGTTATGCAGGGGGTAAGATAAAAAATCCTACATATCGTGAAATATGCACTGGAACAACAGGTCATGCCGAAATTGTTGAGATCGAATATGACCAATCAATAATTTCATACGACGATCTCTTACTTGTCTTTTTCAATACACATGATCCTACGACATTGAATCAGCAGGGTAACGATAAAGGGACACAGTACAGATCCATAATATTCTATACTGAAGAATTGGAAAGAAAGCTTGCTGAGAGCTTTATTAATAATGAGGCTGTCAGGATATGGGATGGTAATATTACTACTGCCCTGGAAAAACTTGAGACATTTTATCCTGCCGAAAACTATCATCAGGATTATTATAACAACCACCAATCGCAGGGATACTGCACATTCATTATCAAGCCTAAAGTTGATAAACTGAATGAAAGATTTAAATCATTATTGAAATGAGTGATTCAAAGAACTATAACAAACTAACACCCGAAGAGGAATATGTAATTCTTAACAAAGGGACTGAAAGACCTTTTACAGGAGAATATAATGATCATTACAAAGAAGGAACCTATATATGCAGACAATGTGAAAGCGAGCTTTATCATTCAACGGACAAGTTTAAATCTTCATGTGGATGGCCTTCATTTGATGATGAGATACAGGGAGCGGTAAAACGCATTCCTGATAGTGATGGCAGGAGGATTGAGATAATCTGTAACAATTGTGGAGGTCACCTGGGACATGTTTTTTCAGGAGAAAGATTTACAGAAAAGAATACCAGGCATTGTGTCAATTCAATTTCTTTGAAATTTATCCCTCGTGACTAATCACTGAAGACACTATTCCATCCTTTGTGCATCTGGTTAACTTTGTCCTGTGACCATTCCTGTACCTGGTCTCTCAATTCAATGCCATCAGTTCCTTCGAAGACTGGTCCAATGGATAATTTAGCATATGTTCTCCATCGTCCAAATTGCCTGAAGAATTGGGAAAATAATCCCCTGTTAAACCAAATATCTTTTTGATCTTTATATTCCAAAACGACAGGTACAATCGGAAAACCATGTCTGGCTGCTTCCAGGAAAGTGCCCGGACGATATTCCAGTAAGGTTTTAAAGGGATTGGTAGTACCTTCCGGGTACACCAGGACATTTTGCCCGCTTTTAATAGTATCTACATAGGCTTTCCTTACCGCTAGTCGGCTATCTTTATTATCTCTTTTCACATATATGACTCCCGTAAGTTTAGCCCCTGTATGTATCAGCGGATATCCTGATACTTCTGCCTTGGCAATCACATAGGCATCAAGGTATTTGATCAGGATGAGTGGATCGCAGAAACTCCGGTGGTTACATACATACAGCGCTGATTCATGATGTATTTTTCCTTCTGCTTCGAATTTAATACCACAGACCTTAATTGCAAAAAGGACCCAGGCACGCCTTAATCTGAAAGCCCGTTCATTTGTGTTCTTAAACAACCACAAACTGAAGAAGAGATAACCAAAAATCCAGAATGTCAAAGTAACAATCAATATGATAGCCCTTATTAATCCCAGCAAGAAATGAAATGGATTCATAAAGTAATTTGGAAATTGTAAAAATAGGAAGAAGATATAAGACCGAAGATTCCTTTTCAAAGTTATCAAATAAAGAAAGTCAACCCGGGCATTTGTGATAAGTGATTAGTCTTTAGTCATTAATTGGTCGGCAGGGTATAATCAAATGATATTTCCAATGCACCGTTACCGTTCGTAAATTGACTCAATGGAGAAACATTGAAATCAAAGCTGAATCCGATCCGGTATCCTTTATTGCTTAACCCAAGCAGAAGGATGATTGAATCAGCAATGACTCCTGAATAGCTGTTGGATATTCTTGAAGCTATGCCGATATCCATTGTTGAATCTTCCTGGTTAATGTTAAAGCCTAACATATATGATGGAATTATTTGAAAGGAAGGATTCTGGAAGCTTAATTGAAGTCCTGGTTTTTGAACCAAATCGTCATTAAGTTCCAGGATCGATTCAAAGAAAAAAGTGAGTTTGGATTGTAATGAAACGACTTCTTCTCTCAAACTGATATTTGGACTGTTTATATTATTCAGACTTAATCCGGTGGAGAATTGGTTAAAATTTTGATCTATGAATACCCAGCGCATTCCAAGATTCAGGTTGACAAAGGAGATATTATCATAAATGAAATTTTCTCCGGAAGGAATTGTTAGATCTACAGCAAGCAGATTGGTATCAAACTGTCGGCCAAACCAGAGGTTTTCAAAGTTGGTGCCCACCTGGTTAATCGCAATAGCTATTCCTGCACTCATAAAAAGACTTTTCCTGAGGTTAATTTTATCTCCTGATAATCGCCTTGTATATGCTGTAGAAAATTGAATCATGTTCTGCTGAAGGTTTCCTTTGTCTGCCCTGTCGTTCATAAAAATGAAACTGAGGTTCCATGCATCAACTGCACTTTTATACATATTGAAATCACCTTCAGCAAAGGCGGTCCGGTAACTTGCATCCGGACTCAAGGCATTCCATTGATCCCTGTAAGAGAGAAATGCTTTGGCTTTGACATTATTGATCAGGGGAATATTTGTATTGGCAGGGTTGATAAAAAGATCTGATTTATCCAGATGGGAAGAAAATGCATCCTGTCCAAATGCTGAGTTACTCCAAAGGATGAAGCAATTAAGAAGAATTATATATTTGCAATATATGTTGATATACAATTATTTAAATATTACATAAAAGTATAATATATTATTTTAACAGAGTCGTTTGTCCTCTTGAAAAATCAATTTTACCACTTAATAACTGGTATTCGGCCGTCCAAACATAAGTTCCCTGGTTGACAACTTCTCCATCCAGGAAGCCATTCCATCCTTTTGACGTGTCATTGGCAAAAAAGTCTGATTCGTGGTACAACAATTCTCCCCATCTGCTATACACTTTGAAATTCAGGACATAGATTTTTGGATTTCCAAATACATGAAGCGCATCATTGACACCATCAGCATTGGGTGAAAAAGCTTTGGGAACAAACAATTGATCTTCTTCAAACACATTTACAGAGACATAATCTTCTCCTGAGCAATTTTTTGAATCTGTTGCTGTTACTTTAGCTGAGAAAGATTTTGTCACATCTATTACTTCAGGGTTTGGACAACCGATGGGGCAGGAGAAATTTTCAATATTGCTTGAAGTCCATTCCCAGAATACATCTCCTGAATGATTCATTACCGTAGCGTTTAAAGTCACAGTACCTCCAAATTCAACCAACAAGTTTTCTCCGGCATCTACAATGAGTTTGGCTGTCTGTTGTATAAATGAATTCTCAGATTGTGTACATCCGTTTGCATCCCTTATGTAAATGGTGTATAAACCCGGATTTAGTTGAACAAATGAATTATTAGCTTGCCACGTCGTATCATTCAAGCTATAAATAATTGGTGCCATCGCATTGCTGACAAAAACATCTATCCTGCCATCATTATTGGCATTGCAGCTTGTATTGTATTCATCCAGGCTGATCTCAATATCATTCGTTGGTTGCAAAATTTCAATTTCCTCGAAGGAGGTACAGCCTTTTTCATCAGTTACTGAAAGTGTATAGGTACCGGCAGGTAAATTTGTGAGTTGATTTCCACTAGTTCCGCTATCCCATAAAAGTTCAAAATTCTCCGGGTTTCCATTACCACCTGAAATATATGCTTCAACCGTACCGCTTGAATCGCCATAGCATATGTTATCTGTTGTGAAAAAGCTAAATCCTATAGCAGGGGGATATTCCAGTTGAATAGACTGTACTGCTGTGCAGTTGTCTGAATCTGTAATTGTGACGCTAAAGGTGCCTGCGCCTAATTGCGAAGCCATTTCGTTCTGGGATACTATGATATTATCTGACCATTCGTATTCAAAAGGTCCGTTTCCACCCAGTGATTCTGCTATGATAACTGCGTCATCAACCCCATGGCATTCCAATTGATTCATAATAGTCAGTGCAGCTTCTACCTCACTTCTGTCTTCCAGTTCAATATTGAATATCCTGTTACAATCATCAACATTTTCATCGGTGACAGTTACTAAATATGTGCCTGAAACAAGGTTTGTTATTGTTTGTGAACTCGCTGAAAAAGAATTGGGTCCTGACCAATTGTAAGTATAACTTCCTGTTCCACCAGTGGTTGCAACAGATATCTCTCCTGAAGCATCGCCTAAGCAAAATGGCTGAACCAAATCTGTTTGTATATCAATTTGTTCAGCGTCAGAGACTTGAAAGCACATATTAACAGAACAATTATATTCATCTGTAACCGTCAGGCAATAAGTTCCGGCTTCGAGATTTTCCTGGACAGGGTTTTGGCTACCATTATCCCAGGCTATATCAAAACCTTGCATTCCGGGGAAGCCCCCCAATATTTGAATCTCGAGTTGGCCATCGTTATTTCCAAAGCATGTTGTCGGTGTTTCATCATGAAGAATCACCAATGCAGGAGGGGCGTCTAATACAACTTCTCCGACTACCCGGCATCCTTCGCTATCTGTAACAGTCACATTATTTAAACCGGCAAGCAGATTTTCGGCAGTCTCACCTGTTTCTCCATTACTCCATTGAAACTGAAAAGGACTTGATCCACCGGAAATATTTATAGTAGCCTGGCCGTTGGGAATTGTAAAACAATTCAAGTCCATGACCTCTGAAAAGATAATCTCAAATCCTTCTTCCCTGATTACATTCCCTTCCCCTTCAATCACGCAGTTCCTGCTATCTGTAATTGTGAACTGTATCGGACCTTCAATAAATGTATTGATGTAAGGACCCACCTGGCTGGTCGACCACTCTATTTCGTATGGTGCTTCTCCACCTTGTACGTCCAGGAATACCTGTGCACCTTCTGTGGAAGAACAATTGATACTGTCGACTAAAACAAACTCGTGTTCAAGTTTAGGAGGGTTATCGAAAACGAAGGTGGTCATCTCCTTGCATCCCAGGGTGTCGGTCACTGTTAAATCATATCTACCCGGCTCCAGGTTTTCGATCCTGTTATCCTGATCGGGAAGACTCCATTCATAGGTATATGGAGGAGCTGAACTATTAATATTTATTTCAATCGCCCCATCATCAGCTCCTCTGCAACTAATGGGCGTTATATCAGCTATGATTTCCAGAGGGAGTGGATCAAATACCCTGATTGTATCTTCAGTAATACATCCAACCGTATCTATAATCCGGACTGGCCAGCTCCCTTGTTGTACAGCAAAGAAAATGCCTGTATTATTTTCAAAACTGGAAAACGGATAGATCAGCCTGTATGTCAATGGGCTGTCTTTATCATCAGCATAGATATCAACACGGGCACTGCCATCTGTATCACAGATCGGTTGATCTATGATAATGCTGTCCAAACGCGGTGCACCATCCATACAGGGGAGAGTCTGGCAAAATATTGTATCAATCGTACTGATGCAACCATATTTACTC
>JAHHJO010000484.1:0-2497 GCA_018680275.1 Bacteroidia bacterium | reverse complement strand
TTCCGGAGCAGGAGCAATATAAAAAACAGGACTTTTTCAGAGTTATTCGGGCAATCATTATTGAAAATGCCGGAGCAGATGGTAAAATCGCATTCCTGGAAGAGGCCTCAGCCCATTTGAAGAAAACAGCTATCATTAAAAACCCTGACCAAAATCAACAATTAAATGCAGCGATCAGACATATTGGATTACCTATCCCTGTTAATTTCATTGATGTCAGGGTAGATGAGTCAGATGTTTTTGTGCCATCAGTGATCGTTATTTTGCCAGATTTCCTGGTAGGTGTCACATCAGTTTCGGAGTGTTTTCAATCGGGTGGTAAATATGCAGGTGCTTACCTCTCGAGGAAACTGGTGCCAACTGAAGCAAGTGCCCCTATCCTGATTGGAAACATAGTCAACTATTTTTTTGATGAATTAATCCATCAGCCTGATTTAGATTTCAGTGAAGTGATAAAGGATACTTTCCGACTGGCACCAGAACAGTTCAGTTGTATGGATGATAAACAATTGACGGAGTGCATTTCTAAAATAAGAACCCATTTCAATAACCTTAGGAATGTAGTTAAGAATGAACTAACCGAAACAGGTATCACAAAAGAAAAGGCCTATCTCGAACCCAGTTTTTATTCCAATGAATATGGTCTTTACGGGCGACTGGATCTTTATCATTATAATGAATCAGACCGTCAGTCAGATATCGTTGAATTGAAAAGTGGTAAACTGTTCAGATCAAACAGTTACGGACTGAATGAAAACCATTATATACAAACCCTGCTTTATGATCTTATAATTGAGTCTGTGTATAAAGGGAAGGTCAAATCAAATAATTATATTTTATATTCTTACCTCGATTCACAGCGTCTGAAATATGCCCCTAAGGTCAGATCCAAACAATACACTGCTTCTATTCTCCGGAATGATATCGTCATACTGGAACATCTGCTTGCCAAGCTTGATAATGATAAATATGCATTTCTCCTGGACAAAATGAACCCGGAGGATATTCCTTCTGAATTTACTTTTGTTAAAAGAGACAGCCGGCAATACTTTAATGCATTCCAGGGACTTGATGCACTTGAAAAAATATATATCAGGACTTTCCTTGCATTCATATCCAGGGAATATATCCTTTCGAAAACAGGAGAACACGGAGTACATAAATTAAATGGGATGGCTTCACTATGGCTTGATCCTATCGAAGAGAAAATAGAGAAATTCTCAATTTTAAATGGCCTTGAGATTAACCGGAATGAATCAGCAGAAGATATTCCTTGTCTGAGCTTATCCTACTCTGAACATTCAGCCTTGCTTTCAAAATTCAGGAAAGGAGATATCTGTGTTCTTTATCCTGGAAAAGGCAGAAGCTCTGATGTTTTGAAGCACCAGATTTTCAAGTGTACGATTTTAAATATTGATGACACCGGGATAGAAGTTCGATTGAGAGCCAGGCAAAAAAATCATGATGTATTTAAAAGTAATCAATACTGGAATCTCGAAAGTGATTTCCTGGATAGCAGTTTCAATCAACTTTATTATGCGTTATATGATTTCATGATTGCCAGACCGGAATACCGCAAATTGGTATTTGGCTTGAAAGCGCCTCAATCTGGTGAAATGAGCATTAAGCCAGAAACAGCATCTTTAAGTTCTGAGCAAAAATTATTATTAAAAAAAGGCATTGAGGCCAAGGATTACTTTTTGCTATGGGGACCACCGGGAACAGGAAAGACCAGTGTGATGATCAGGAGCTATGTAGATCATTATTACAGGAATACAAAAGATAATATTCTTTTACTGGCTTATACCAATCGTGCTGTAGATGAAATTTGCGAAACGATTTCAAAAGTTGTTGGTGATAAATTTATAAGAATCGGCTCAAGATATTCAACTGGTGAGAAATATGTAAATAGCTTACTGAGGGTTCGAACAGAGGAAATTCAAAACAGGAAGGACCTTCTTCATTTGATAAAGAATACCAGGATTTTTGTGTCCACAATCTCTTCTATCCAGGGGAAAAGAGAACTATTCAAACTGAAAAGATTTGATCTGACGATTATAGATGAAGCTTCTCAACTCCTGGAACCAATGTTGATTGGATTACTTGGAAGGTTCAGCAAGTTTATCATGATCGGAGATCATAAACAATTACCAGCAGTTGTCACTCAGAAAGAATCAAGGAGTAAAGTCGAATCAGAGCAATTACAAACTAAAATTGGATTGACTGATTGTAGAATCTCCTTATTTGAAAGGATGTATAAAAACTGTATCAGCAAGGAATGGGAGAATGCCTACGGAGCGCTGAGTTACCAGGGCAGGATGCATATAGATATTCAGAATTTCGTAAGTCCCGTTTTTTACGATGGATTACTGAAACCCCTCACCATATTAGAAAGGCTCAGTGCCGTCTCTGTGTTTAAATCCAGGGATAAGATCAGGAGGATGCTTATAAAAGAAAGAATGATATTTGTCAATGTCCCGGTGGATAACAGTCTCAC
>JAHHJO010000398.1:0-6591 GCA_018680275.1 Bacteroidia bacterium | reverse complement strand
ATTCTTTCAAGGCTGATTCCTTCGGTATCATTTAGAAGATCATGATGATAATCTGCGCTGTAATCGAAAGAGTCAATAGTCGAGCTGGTATGTTTGTCTATTTGTATGATACTCACATTACCATCTGAATTATTTAATGATGGAATATCCTGGAAGACGATGCGGGCATCATCGGGCGCCTGGTACTCTTTATAGAGATAGTCCGGTTTTTTTGAAAAAGCTACGATTTCATGGGGTCTTAGAATAAATTCCTGCATTATATCCTGAGATTCCTCTTTATCTGCGTTGTACAAAATCCAACCTGCGAGGTTAATATTCTTTTCCGAATGGTTTATCAATTCGATAAAATCTTCTCCACCTGTAAATGGATCGAAAAGAATTTCATTGATGAGTATATCACCAGGTTCAGCCAGTTCAATGAGCTCTATTTCATATATCAGTTCTAAACTCTTGTTAGAGAACAAGTCTTCAATATTTTTTGTCGCCAGTCTGATAATCTGTCCACCGGGCAGATCGGATTTTAACACCAAAACGACTTTCCTGTGGTCTGCTGAATCCAGGACAGCATGTTCAATTTCAATAGCAGGGATAAACTTGTAGTTGTTGATGTTTTCAGCTGAAGATTCTGTGATTTTTTCAGAAAATGAAATGCATACATTCCGTGGATCCAGAATTTCTACTGCAATGAGATCAGGAGGAATTGTATCAGCTACGATTTCAGAGATCGAGATATTATCAAAAGCAAAAGCTTCTGACCTGCTCCGGGTATAATAACAGCTGATTCCGAAATATTTCTGATTGGAGATATTTTCGTCCGGGAAATAAAGAACAAATTCTTGAATTGAGTTATTGCTATCCAGGTCTGTCGTACCCAGGGTCCACCAGTCGTTGCTGTTCTTCTCAAGATTTATCATGACATTAACGGGATCTGCAACACCACCCATAATACCTGAAGCCAGCAGAACAGGCGTTCCATTTACTAGCTGGAAGAAATGAATGGCGTCTTCCCCTCCCGATTCCCCGATTTCGAGGTAGTATCCGTTTGCAGATGAAATGTTCGTTGTATCAATGCCCAGCCAAACAGTAAGTTTATTACTTCCCGAAGGTGAAAAATCAAGAGATACATCAAGCTGCCATACAATACTGTCCGGAAATATTAGTTTGGTATAAATTGAAGATTGCCCTGCTTCCTGGGCGTTCAATTGTAATTGACCATTTTCATTCACAATAAAGTCATGCACATCACCATTCCAGTGCGAAAGATCATTATTGTCAAAAGTGAATGTTAATTGCGCAGAGAGTTGTGTGCATAGCAATGCACATACTAAGGTTGTTGTTCTATACATCTTATAAATATATCAATATGCAAATTTATTATGTATTAATTTTGCATTGGATTTTTACACCTTTTACAAACATCAAATTCTAAAAAATGAAATTGGCATTGGTCGGAGCTACAGGGCTTGTTGGAAGAGAAATGATTGAAGTTCTTGAAGAAAAAGGAATAGAACCTGATGAATTCATTCCTGTAGCATCATCCCGTTCTGTTGGAAAGGAGATCACCTTTTCCGGTCAAAAATATCTCGTGAATACGATGGAAGAAGCCATAGCCAAGGCTCCTGATTTTGCATTGTTTTCAGCAGGTGGCGGAACTTCAAAAGCTTTTGCACCTGTGTTTGCAGAAAAAGGAACGTGCGTCATTGATAATTCTTCTGCCTGGAGAATGGACCCTGATGTAAAACTGGTAGTACCCGAAGTCAATGGTCAAATTCTTGATGGGTCAGAAAGAATAATTGCAAATCCCAATTGCAGTACAATTCAGCTGGTTGTTGCTTTGGATCCATTGCACAGGGCTTACAATATCAAAAGGCTTGTTGTGTCAACCTACCAGTCATTTACCGGGACAGGAGCACAGGCCGTTGAGCAATATGAAACGGAATTGAAAGGAGAAGGAGAGAGTGGATATGCGATGGCGTATCATTATCCGATATTTGAAAACTGTCTTCCACATTGTGATATTTTTCTTGAGAATAATTACACCAAGGAAGAAATGAAACTTGTGAATGAAACGAGGAAGATCATGGACGCCAATGATATAGCTGTGACTGCTACTGCTGTGCGTGTGCCTGTACATGGTGGACATTCAGAATCTGTCAATGTGGAGTTCAAAAAGCAGTTTGATCTGGAGGATGTGTATATTCTGCTGGAAAACTCGGAAGGGATTATCGTTCAGGATGATGTAAAGAATAACATCTACCCGATGCCAAGATTTGCACGCAAAAAAGATGATGTTTTTGTTGGAAGGATAAGAAGGGATGAGTCCATAGAAAAAGGTCTTAACATGTGGATAGTGGCAGACAATTTAAGGAAAGGAGCTGCTACAAACGCTGTTCAAATACTTCAGCGAATGGCAGAAAAGAAAAGAAAAGGTTAACTTGAAATAATTACGAATGGTGCAATTCTTTTTTTGCGCCTGGTACGAATAGATTGATTACAAATACAAAGACAAAGGATGAAAAGAAAGATTGTTTTATGGGGACATGATGAAAATGACAAAAAGATTTTAATCGCACTCGAGTTAGTTGCAAAAGAGAATAAGGTAAATATCTACACGTTCGAGGAACAGTTAGCAACCGAACTGTTTTATAATCTCATGATGGATGATTGGAGATTAGGGAAAGAAGTGAATTTCCCGGAAGGCTTCAAAACGGTTGAAAGACCATTATCAGTCACTGAAGACCTCCTACCTGAAAATATAAAGGTACATAGGACGGATCTTATATCGAGGGCAAAAGCCGAATGGCACTTTGCAGTACTATCAAGCAAGCTGTATGAATTATATGGTACAGAACTCGAAGATCTCAAAGAAAAAATAAATGCGCTCAAAGAGTATGATAATAAGGCATGGGATGAAATGAAGGCATTCTGGTCCAAAGTCCAGAAACAGATCTTCGAAAAAAACCTTTTCAGGGAGCATGCGGATAAGTTGAGTGAACAAACCAATGCACTATTTTCCAGGTTAAAAGAACTTCGGACAAAAGCGAATGCTGAACTTGAAAAAGTATCCAAGGAAAAATTTGATGTCTTTTCGGCCCGATTGGATGAAATTGGTGAAAAAGTCGAAAAAGGACTCGGATTGAACCCGATATTCGAGGAATTGAAAAAGATCCAGAATGAATTTAAGGATACAGAATTCACAAGACAGGACCGATCAAAATTGTGGAAAAGGATCGATGAGTCATTTAAAAAAGTCAAGGAGAAGAAATATGGAAAACCACAGTCTTCCGGAGGTGGTGTCAGTCGAATTGAAAGGAGGTACCAGGGTTTGTTGTCAGCGATAGATAAGATGGAAAGATCTATAGCCAGGGACCAGAAAGATATTAATTTTCAAAGCAAAAAAGTTGATGAAACTGATGGGCAACTGGAGATGCAGATCCGACAAGCCAAGATCAAAATGATTGAAGAAAGGATCAACTCCAAAAAAGATAAACTCAATGAGATGCTGGCTACAAGAACAGACCTTGAAGCCAGGATGGAAAAAGAAAAGGCCAGAGCAGAAAAGGTCTTAGAGAAGAAAGAATTAGAAAAGGTGAAAAAGGAAATGAAAGAAAAGATTGCCTCAGAAATAAAAGAGAAAACAGAATCCCTGAGTGAAGAGGAAAAGAGATTGCGGGAGGCAGCTGACGCGATCAATGAAATTCCAGGCAAGAAAAAAGACCTTAAAAAAGATACAATGCTTGGAGCGATCAGTACCACCCTTGGTGAAGCAATCGGAGATGTCGTTGACACGGTGAAGGCCGTTGGTGAAGTGGTTGGAGATAAAGTTGAGGAAAAGATCGATGAGATTAAAGAGAAAGTGGAATTTGACGAAAAAGTTGAGAAAGTGAAGGAAGCTGTAGATGAAGTCAAAGAAAAGATCGATATGGATGCCAAAGTAGAAAAAGTGAAGGAAGCCGTTGAAGAAGTCAAGGAAAAAGTTACTGAGCAAGTAGAACACATTGCTGACAAGATCATTCCGGATGATCCCGGGAATGAATCATCTGATGAAGTTGTATCTGACTCTGAAGAAGAATAAAAAAAAGGCTTCCGGAAACCCTGGAAGCCTTTTTGTTTTATACTTGTTTCTTATCAGTATATGATCAGTTTCCTGGTCATCAGTTTATTTCCATTCAATAACTGTACTGTGTACAATCCAGCGGGGAAGCCAGAAGTATCCAGTCTTATCATATTACTGTTTGGCTGAATCCTGGTTGAGACCTCCCTGATCTTAAGACCATGTCCTGAACTAATAATGATTTTAGTATCAAATGACTGATCAGAAAATACTTCAAGATTTACAAATTTACCTGCAGGGTTAGGATACAATTGCCATTCCAAACCTTTGACTTCGACCTCTTCAGAGGAAGAAATCAGAGAAGCTTCTACAAATGAAGTTTTGATCCCTGAACAACCACTATCGGTATCGCTTGTGATACAGGCTTCAGTATTATATTCAATCAAATCTATCAGGTCAATGTCATCTACAAACCACCCGTTATCAGGAGCAAAGAAGTTCCCGGTCTCATCGGTTCCGAATTTAAACCTGATTGAGATATCTTCACCTTTATAATCGTTTAAGTCGATAAATGAATCTTCGAATCCATTGCTATTACCGGAAAATCCTTCAATGGCAGGTATCGCAAAGGTTCCATAATTTATAGGGCTTGGATACCTGTTCCTGATGAACAACCGCTTTGCATCCTCCCATATCACACCATCTCTTGATAGTTCTACATATCCGGCATTTACCGATGGGGTGGTATTATACAAGTGCCAGAATCTTAATACCGGATTATCACCTTCCACCGTCAGTTTTTTGTAAATTAAATCAGATTTTGTAATTCCATCCTGTTCAAGTATATACCAGGAATTGTAGCCGGAATATGAAAACTCCTCTATCCCGTTTATTTGCCAGAAATTGGTGCCTTCTATAATCTCTCTATCCCAATTATTGTTTTGTGCCGCCGGATCTTCATTGTTATCTGAATATAAAATGGCAGACTTCACAGAGGCATCTGATTGAATGGTGTACCTGATGGTATCTTCAACAAGAGTGGCCATATCACCAATAGTGAAAATAACCATCCCGTCCACAACATCAACAACATAATTGGAATTATGAGAGACGAATTCTGCATTAGCAGGTAATTCATCAGTAATTCTGACATTGGTCATATCTTCAGGCCTGTGATTGGCGAAGCTTAATACAACTTCGGTTTGTTCTCCAGGAGTCAGTGTCGTACTGATCTCCTTCTTGATCTTTAATTCAGCAATACAAGTCGGAAGAGATTCAAAATTTTCTATGTTATCTGTCTGGGTTAATGTAGACCCCTGCTCGGCATTTATTCCGATACCACGTCTTGCAAAGACATCCCAGATGAGGCATTGATTTTCGCCGTCATAGTTGACCTGGTCAGCCAGTAAAATTGCATCCCTGCCGTCAATGAACCCTGGTGCACAAGGTTGAAATTTCATCCCGTCCATTACCAGTTGGACAGCTTTAAAGTTGCCAGATTCAGTATTGGTCCAGTCCGCATCCCATCCATATAGATCAACAAATGCCCAATACATATCCCACAATGCATCCGTCCATACTTCACCCGTAGCATAAATACTTCCGCCATTAACAATATCATTCATCGTTTGAGGATTTACAGACATATCGGTAGAATACGGGAATCTTCGTATTCCCCGGCTTTGTACAGTTGAACCCTGAACATAATTTCCTATTCCACGTGAATCTGTTCCTTCGTCGCCTGGTTCTACGGTTGCAATTAAAGCGAAAAAATCTGACCATCCTTCTCCCATTTGTTCACCTCTTTCAAAATTACCATCACCATTGTCATCAAATCGGGGCAAACATCCCGTCGTACTGGGACCTCCGGTCAGACGCGATGATATTCCATGCGCATATTCATGTGCTACAACGCCATTATCAAAGGAACTTGAATAATAACTTGGGCCTGCATTTTCTATTTCTTTTATTTTTAGGACCACATCATTGCCGGCGTTGATTGAAGCTTTTATGCGTTGACAATCTGAAAACCTTGCAAATAATGCGGGTATAGTGACATTAATGCCATCCGCACCTCCACCCATGGAAACAAATTCATCACCATCACCACCATCAACACCTGGGACATTACAAATGACCACTGCGACCGCACCTGCTTCCTGTGCATTCAGTGTTTTAGTTCCAAATTCACATACTCCTCTGTCAATCATGGCAATATGGCCATTGATCTCATTTCCATTTACCAAAGGATTACAACCCCTCGCAGGATTGCCTACGGTGCCATCATCAACCAATACCATTTTTTCTTCGATATCAAGCTGAGAGAACTGCTGTGAATATATAAATCCCCAATCTGTGGCATTAGGTACATTTACCTCCAAAGGACCAGCCAGTTCGGGAGGTTCTGTAATGTTTGTTGCACCCTGTGCCTGTCCCCAATAGTACATTTGAATACGACCGTTAAAACCATCTGGCACAGGTGTGAAGTTGGCATTATTTGTATGATCTGTATCCAGGATATTGGCACCGTCCTGGGC
>JAHHJO010000228.1:0-4583 GCA_018680275.1 Bacteroidia bacterium | reverse complement strand
TTCATTGTTTGGTTTGGTATTGATACATCAATGAAAGTAAATTTCCTGGCATTTGGAATTCTGATTTTTCTTCTGCCTGTGGTTGTACAGAGAATCAATGAGGTTAAAGATGTTTATATAAAAACGGTATATACAATCGGAGCTACAGACTGGCAGACGATAAGATCGGTCTATATCCCTTCTGTGATGTCACGGCTTATTGACGACATCAGGGTTTTAACTGCGATTTCATGGACTTATATTGTTGTTGCAGAAGGTATTGGCAGCCAGGGCGGCCTGGGTGCCATGATTTTCAGGGTAGGTCAACGACAGGGACGCGTAGATAAAACTTTTGCAGTTTTATTACTTATCATTTTAATTGGAATTATCCAGGATCGGATTTTTGTGAGATTAGATAAAGAATTATTTCCACATAAATACCAGCAGAATAACCAGTATCGTAAACAATCCGAGACATCTTTATGGGATACAATTTTTGATTATGGATTTAATACGTTTGTCTGGATCTTATTGGGTATTTACCTGGTTCTGGCAGTCAATGAAATGACTGGTTTCCTTGGCATCCAGGTATTGGACTATTTTTTCGGAAATACCTGCTGGGTTGTACATACCATTCTGTTGTCTATTATATTCTATAAAGGAAGAAGGGCATTTATGAAGAGTAAATCACTCTTTTTACAAACTAAAACTAAACCAAGTGAACCTGTTTCCTGATAACCCGGATCAAAAGAATATCATTGAATTGCAAGGCATAGGCCAAAGCTATGATGGTGGCCAGAACTGGATCATAAAGGATCTGAACTTTATTATAGAAGATAAACCTGATCAGGGCCAATTTGTGGTTATCCTGGGAATGTCTGGTTGCGGTAAATCCACGATTCTAAGATATATTGCCGGTTTACAGGAACCCACTCAGGGTACTGTCAAACTCAATGGAAGAGAAGTCGATTCAAGTCAAAGAGTAAGTATGGTTTTTCAGCAATATTCTTCATTGCCCTGGATGACTGTTCTCGAAAATGTATCACTGGCATTGAAGTTTCAGGGAATGAAAAAGGACGAAAGGGAAGACAGGGCAATGGAACTGATCCGTCTTGTTGGACTTGAAGGACATGAGAAGAAATATGCTCAGTATCCCAGCCTGTCCGGTGGTCAGCTGCAACGGGTGGCCATTGCAAGATCATTGCTGGCCAGTCCCAAAGTATTGCTGATGGATGAACCTTTTGGTGCACTTGATATAAAGACCAGGCTTAATATGCAGGATCTTCTGACAAATATCTGGCATAAATTTCAATCAACAATTGTTTTTGTGACACATGATATCTCGGAAGCTGTATACCTGGCCGATGATATCTATATTATGAAATCGCAACCATCAAGATTTGTTGAACATATTCATATAGATTTACCACTTCAACGTGACCGACTGGTGAAACGAAACCCTCAATATGTATCTTTGGTACATGAAGTTGAAGACCGCATGGTCTCGGTATCCGAAATGTAATATTTGTATTGGCAAAGGAAATTAAGAATATTAACCCGGGTTTCCGTAAAGGACGCGGACGGAATTATACTCTTGAAGAATGTATTCAGGGTGTAAAACACAGGCATACTGATGTCCTGTCATTCCTTATTTCAAAGGCAGAAAGTCATCTAGACGTCGATCAGGCTTTCGTTCAGAATGTGATTTCTGAAACTTCAATAAAAGAAGATTGCAGGATAATCGCAGTGTCAGGATCCCCCGGAGTAGGTAAAAGTACTTTCCTGAATTCCATTGGGGCAGACCTGCTGCATCGATCTCACAATATTGCTATCCTTCCCGTTGATCCATCGAGCAGAATAAGTAAAGGCAGTATACTGGGTGATAAAACCAGAATGGAAGATATTGCGCATAAACCAGGCTGTTTTATCAGACCAACTTCGTCTTCCAGTTCTCTTGGTGGTGTTGCACCATCCACATCACTGGCCGTATCTATTTGTCAACGCGCAGGATTCGATTATATATTTATTGAGACCGTCGGTGTAGGCCAATCTGAATACGAAGTGCGATTCCTTGTTGATTGTTTTATTTTATTACTCCAGCCAGGCGGAGGGGACGATTTGCAGGGTATTAAACGAGGTATCATGGAAATGGCAGATATCGTGATCGTGAATAAATCCGATGGTGAACTGCTGAATAAAGCCCGACTTTCCTATGATGCATACAATACAGCCTTGAAGTTAATGCTCCCAAACAAGTGGGGGTGGAAAACAAAAGCATTAATGTATTCTTCAGTAGATCATACAGGTCGATCAAAAGAAATATTCTCATTGATCGATAAATATTTTAGTCAGCTGATTAATGAGGGAAATCTGTTCAAGGTTCGTATCTCGAATTCAATGATTCAATTTGAAAAATATTCTGCTGATATTCTTCTGAAAGCCATTTTGAAGGATAGAAAAGTATCCAGCTATATATCGGATTTATCAAGATCCTTAAAAGATGGAAAGTCGAGCATGTCAGAATGCCTGTTTAAACTCAAAGAATTTGTGAAGAATGTTTATGGATAGGACTTTAAAACAGGTTTTCTTTCTTTTATTATTTGTACATGTATTGCATGCAAGTGACTCTATAACATACCAATCTCCTGTAGATCACCAGATAAGACTTACCGGGAATTTTATGGAGATAAGGAACAATCATTTTCATTCCGGCATTGATATTAAATCTTCGGCAGGAAGAACAGGGGATCTTATCAGATCTGTACATGATGGCTATGTTTCCAGAATCAAGATACAGAGTGGATCTTATGGAAATGCCTTATATATTGATCATCCTGTAACAGGGCATACTTCTTTGTATGCGCATCTGGATAGTTATACGGAAGAAATAGCAAAGTATGTGAAGTATTTGCAGTATAAGTATCAAAGGTTTGAGATTGATGTTTATCTGCCACCAGGCAAGTTTATGGTCGCGCAAGGTGATGTGATTGGGACGATGGGAAATTCAGGAAGATCATTCGGACCACACCTGCATTTTGAATTGAGAGATACCAGGACTGAAGAACCAATAAATCCTGAATTACTGGGATTAGGTCCAACCGATTCCAGGGCACCCGTTATTCAAAGCCTTCATGTCTATCATTTGGGTGACGAATTGGAAATGATTTCCGATGATATCAGGTATTTCAACCAGAATAAGCCTGGATTTCAATTATACAAGGATGAGGTAATTGCGCAATCCCGATATATTGCATTTGGACTTCAAATGTTCGATCTCATGGATGGATCTTCCAACAAAAATGGGATTCATGGTTATAAAGTATTTGAAAATGATTCGTTGATTTTTTCATGGCAGGCTGAGCGATTTTCATTTGATGAGAATCGCTTCCTGAACGCTTTTATTGATTACTCCAAAAGAAAAATTTACGGGCAGAAGATCTATTTATTGTATCGGCAATCCTGTAACCCTTTCTCACATTATCGAGATTTTGGTTCAGGGATCATTGAAGTGAAAAAGGATCGAAGGCAGGATATAAGAATCGAGGTTTTTGATTTGTTCGGGAATAATTCTGACGTCCATTTCACACTCAGAAAAGCTGAGGATGAACTTGTCCCCGATCAGAATCCGGCCCTGTGTGATACTTTGACTGAACTTAAGGCAGGGATCTTTAATGTAAGCTTCAGCAAGAATACATTTTTTAGTCCGCAACAGATATATGCGCGCTCAATAAAGGATGTTGTAGAAAACCAGGAATGCATGACCCTGGAACTGGGATCTTCATCTGTTCCCGTTAGTACCTATTACAAAATCAGCATAGGGAACTACCAGGAACTTGACGCGAAGATGTGGACGATGGTATCAAAAGATGACAAGGGCAGGTTGATACATTTCGGCCTTGAAAAGGAGAATGGAAAATTTGTAAGCTATATAGATCAATTGGGTAAATTCAGTTTATTTAAAGATATCGTCCCTCCTGACATAGAACCATTGAGTATGTCGCTTTCACAATCATCAGCCTGGAGATTCAGGATTAAAGACAATCTGATTCCTGATGGAAAGGTGGACGACCTGGAGTTTAAGGCTGAAGCCGGCGGCCAATGGTTGTTAATGAAATATGACAAAAAAAACGATATGCTCATATTTAATGATTTTGAGAAACTGCCGCAGAAACCTTTTGAATTCAGACTTGTTGTGACGGATCATTGTGGCAATTCAGATGAATACATCAGAATGATCAAGTGAAGAATTAATTTGAACAGTTCCAAACAATATGCCCACCTTCTGGTTGTATAAGGTAAATCAAGAAAAAATCATGAATATTAAAGTTGGTGAAAAATTGCCTGAGTTTGAGTTGCCTAATGAAAAAGAAGAGTTTGTATCAAACAACTCATTGCTAGGTAGCAAATATGTTCTTTTCTTTTATCCGAAGGATGATTCCCCAGGATGTACTAAAGAGGCTTGCAGCATCAGGGATAATTTCAGGGATATCAAGAAAAGAGGGTATAAAATATTTGGAGTCAGTCCGGATAAGTCAAAGAAACACCAAAAATTTATTGATAAATATGAATTCCAATATTCATTGCTGGCAGATACTGAAAAGAAA
>JAHHJO010000105.1:0-4995 GCA_018680275.1 Bacteroidia bacterium | reverse complement strand
TTTCTTATGTAGGATCCTGGGCACAGCTCAAACAGAATATTCCAGGTTACTTCGGGCTTGGAACAGCTTTAAACAAGCTGGCGGACTCAGGCCATTTGAATGAACTTGAAGATCTTTACATGGAGGTCCCATTGTTTAAAACCCTGATAAATAATAGCATGATGTCTCTGACTAAATGTTACTTCGAATTAACCTCTTATATGCAATCAAATCCCGAGTTTAAAGAATTCTGGGAGATCCTTTACCAGGAGTATCTGTTGAGCAAGGAAATGATCTTGAAGATTACCGGGATGTCAACATTAATGGAAGGGGAACAGGTGTCGAGGAAATCAATTTTGATACGGGATGAAATTGTCAGGCCTTTACTGCTGATCCAGCATTATGCTTTGCAAATGCTGAATTCAGGAGCTGATCCTGATAATCATAAAGTCTATGAGAAACTGGTCGTCAGGTCATTGTATGGTAATATAAATGCAAGCAGAAATTCATCTTAAGGATAGAATCTTAAGAATTAGGTTGATCAATCAGAGGACTTTATGGAGAAAGTGTGACCGGAAAGGTCAGCAGTAAGTTGTGCAAAATGATCGCCATTCGTCCACCAGAGAATTAACTCGTTTTCCTTTGATTCTCTGATCTCGATATTACCATCGAAGGCCTTATGTGTATTTCGAAGCCTGATAATATCAAGCTGATCCTGAACTATTGGAAACTGCATTCTGTACCTGACTTCTTCCATGCTGAGATTTGACCGGTTGATTTCCTTATGGCCTCCTTGTCCGGCTTTATCAACAGCTTGATAATCATTACTGCCGGCAAAAAGGTCGAGGTACCAGACTTGTGGGATGCCAGGCATAAACATCTGTATTGCTCTGGCCAATAATAGTTTTTCTTCGTTATTACCCAAAGCACTGAAATAAGTGGCATTGACCTGGTAGTAGGAAATCTTGTTTCCATCAGCATCATATATATTTTTGACACGGCCGCCTCGCCGAAGAATCAAGTCCATAATATCTTCAATTTCTTCATCACGTAAAAGTCCCGGTAAATAAACATTATTGCGTCTTTTACCTTTCAGGTCCAGGACTGGTATGCCATCGTGACATCCAAGCATATTGATTGTCCTAAGATCTTTGTTGATGATGTCATTGATCCATTTAATGAGAGCTTTGCTGCTTTTCTTTTCTATGGTATGAATCATCAGTCCCGGAAGGAAGAAGTCGTAAATCATATAACCTGCTCTGGCAACATCCTCGTGAATATGCGATCCATATTCTGCATGGATCTCAGGGAGAATTGTGAGTCCTTTACCCTTAGCCATTTCCTCTATACGGGACAAGTATTCCCATGTTCCCGGTTTATTGAAAAAATTACTTAAACCCACCTCTTTATGCAGGTAGGCAAAAGCATCAAGTCTCAGGATACTACAACCATAATTTGCAAGCTTTGAGAGCGTTTCTTCATAGAACTGCCAAACCTTTGGTGACCTTGCATTTAGGTCCATCTGTCCAAGATATACAGGCCGGCTTTTAACCAATTGAAGTATCTTATCTCTATGATTTTCATGTTTTTCTAAGTTTAACTGGTCAAGGTCACCATTGTTTTCAAGACATTGATTCACGATTTGACAAATAGTTATATATGAATCCGAATGAATGTCTGATATCACAACTAGTTCTTCTTCCATTAATTTTTCATAACTCAGTTTCTGATAGAAAGTATTCCAGTAAGGAATTTCTTCTCCCCCGGGAAATAAAATCTTGAGTATTGGCAAGCCTGGTTTACGCATAAAAAGGATGTCCAGGTATTGCTTGTCCGGGATGATGACACCTTCTTCATTCATAGCACCATGTCCATTCCAGAATTTATTCCAGTTGATAAAGAAATTTTCATATTCTGATTCTGCTCCATTAAGTACAAGGTCCTTGAATTGAGGGGAAGCGACGGAGAGATGGTTCAATACTATATCGAACTTCAATATAATACCCATGTCTTTCAGATCTTTGATATCTTTTTCAGATACAAGTTCTTTGTTAATGTTATAATCAATAATTGAGAATCCGCGATCCAGGTCGTTGTTAAAAAAAGATGGAAGTATGTAAAAAAGTGAAAACGCATTTTCAAATTCCGTGAAGTTTAATGTCTCAATAAGGTCACTTAATTTGTTCCCTATACTGTCGGGATAGGCATTGAACATTACACCTTTCAGAGTGGGGCTACTAGTGACTGGTTTTGATGGATTTTGGTTCATTGATTTAAATTACCCGTGAATTTTACAATTATTCAGGAAAAGTATTGAATCAGAATTAACTGGTTTTAACATTGAGATTTTGAATATTATTGATTTATAAAAATACTTTTCCTTCTCAGAATATAAATACATATCCTTAAAATGAATTTGATTTTAAACCAATTAAGAGCAGTCTTTATTATAACCAAATGTGTATCAGGTGTTTAGTTCAAATGAAGTTCAGTAAACAAAACTGGCTTATTATAGTTATTTCAATATGGATGTATTAACTGGTTACCTTGTTTTTTCAATTGGATTCAATCTGATACTTTTTTTACTGGCCTATTTTTTCCAGACGGATAAAATTACTGATCTAAGCTACAGTCTTACATTCGCAGCTATATCTATATATTCTTTTATCCAATCTGAAAGATCTTTGGTTGATATTATTATCCTTTTACTTGTCATTATTTGGGCGATCAGGCTTGGTTCATATTTGTTTTATCGCATACATGCTATTGGCAGAGACAAGAGATTTGACCAGATTAGGGAGCGGTTTATATCTTTTTTCCTTTTCTGGCTGATGCAGGGATTAACATGTTTTGTCGTTATGATTCCGGCCATTCTGATTAACCAGGCCACTTCCAAGGATTCAAATATGATCGTCGTAATTGGAGTTATAATCGCAATATCCGGGTTACTTCTGGAATCTGTGGCAGACCAGCAGAAATTTAAATTTAAGAGTTTGAATCCAGGCAAGTTTATGAATAGTGGTGTTTGGTCTTACCTCCAGCATCCAAATTATACGGGTGAACTTCTGTTTTGGTGGAGTATCTTTATCATCAGTTTACCTTTCTCAAGCTGGTATTATAGTATCATTGGACCCTTATGGATTTCCTTGATTATTATTCGATTCAGTGGTATCTCAATCCTGCAAAAGAAATGGTCAGAGCGCTATGGCAATGATCCTGATTTTGTGGCTTACAGTAAGAAAACATACAAATTGGTACCATTTATATATTGATAAAAAGAATTTCGTTTAAAGACCAGATTTAGAAACAAAGTAATATTTTAGATCACAATTCAACAATAAGTAAAATATAACATGAAAAAGATAGTCCTTTTATTGCCTTTATTAATCCTTTCATTTTTCATTCATGCCCAGGAAGAGGGACCAGAAGTTATTGATATTATCAAAAAACATGGTCTAGAAGAAACTGAAGTCATGGAAATTGCCAGTTGGCTTACGGATGTTTATGGTCCAAGGCTTACCGGATCGCCTATGCTGGATAAAGCGACAGAATGGGTACAAAGTGAATTGAAAGAATGGGGAATGTCTAATGTACACTTGCATGAATGGGGACCTTTCGGAAGAGGATGGCAGATGGACCATTTCGAAATGCATGCAGCAGAACCATCTTACTGGCCGATTATTGCATATCCTAAAGCATGGTCACCTTCAGTAAAAGGCACTGCAGAAGTAGTTTACCTCCAAATCAGGGAAGAAGAAGATATAGCAAAATATAAAGGGAAGTTAAACGGGAAGTTTGTATTGATAGATACGATCAGAAATGTGGAACCTCCATTTGATGCCATGGGACGACGACATGATGTCGAAAGTTTGTTTGACATGGCTACAGCAGGAGTACCGACACCACGTCCAAGACGAAGAAACAGGGCAGGAGGTTTTAACCTTAACAGGGCTATCTGGGAAATGCTTGAATCTGAAAAACCATTAGCTGTACTCGACAGAAGTTACAAGGGAGACCTTGGTACAGTCTTCGTTTCAGGCGCAAGAACAGGAGAGGGTAGAGCAAGAGATGATGACAAGGTTGTTATTCCCCAGGCTACGCTATCTGTCGAACATTATAATCGTATTTTCCGAATGATGCAGAAAGGAGTGAATGTCAAAATAAGTATTGATCTTCAATCACAGTACACAAATCCTGACGGTATGGAACACAATGTCATCGCCGAGATTCCAGGAACGGACCTTAAAGATCAGGTTGTCATATTTGGAGCGCATCTTGATTCCTGGCATACCGGAACAGGAGCAACGGATAATGGAGCTGGTTCTTCTGTGATGATGGAAGTGGCAAGAATTCTATTGAAGACTATTGAAGAATCGGGCATTCAGCCCAGGAGAACTTTGCGGTTGGCTTTATGGACAGGTGAGGAGCAGGGTTTGTATGGTTCAAGGAAATATGTTGGAGATAAATACGCAGATTTTGGAGAATCAGGATGGACGCCCCAGGAAATACTGCCTGCCCAGGAAAATGTATCAGCCTATTATAACCTGGATAACGGTACAGGTAGGGTCCGCGGAATATATCTTCAGGGTAATGAAGCCGTGGCCCCAATATTCAGAGAATGGTTTGAACCATTTGAAGAAATGGAAGCCAAGACAATTACTCTTCGAAATACGGGTGGAACAGATCACCTTCCTTTTGATGCTGTAGGTATACCCGGTTTCCAGTTTATCCAGGATCCAATGGCTTATTTTTCGAGAACACATCATTCCAATATGGACAACTGGGATCATTTGTCTGAAGAGGACTTGAGCCAGGCGGCTACGATTATTGCATCGTTTGTATGGAATACTTCTCAAATGGATGAGCGGCTGCCCAGGAAACCTTCCAAGGATGATGAATCAGAGGCTAATTAGGTTTTGAGATCTGATATTTAACCGAGGTTGACGAAGTTCATAATTTATTTAGGTCATAGAATAGTTATCGGCATTAGCGACCAGACTCTCCGAGGTTTTCAAC
>JAHHJO010000176.1:0-4429 GCA_018680275.1 Bacteroidia bacterium | reverse complement strand
GCTTTAATGTTTAAATAAAAAAGCCCAGCATCTCTGCTGAGCTTTTTGTGGGCGATGAGAGACTCGAACTCCCGACCCCCTGGGTGTAAACCAGGTGCTCTGAACCAACTGAGCTAATCACCCGACTTCCTTTAAAAGGAACGCAAATATAGATTGACCTTTTATTCCATGCAAATCTTAGAGTAACTATTTATAATCCTTCCTCCAGCACCTACATTTCAAATCTTCATGTCGGGATGAGACGTCTAGGTATACTTGTCGTGAATACGGGACACTTTTCTTTGGATATCCGCAATCTGAGATTCGATTTTGTCATTCAGGCTTTGTTTTGTGTCAGAAAAGGAAATATGTGCATGATGCTGCCAGATTTCATCTATGTCTTCATATGAAAGGGTATATGGCAGATACACTTCGTTATCGGATATTAGCATAAGACACTGATTTTCTTGATCATTTCTGACCCTTTTGTACACCAATCCTTCCCGATTACTGATAATGACATAGCTTTTGTCATCTTTTATCTCGTTCAAAGACTCAACATAGGAGGCAATAATAATACTTCCCGACTCCACAGGTAACATAGAATCACCCTGGATTTCAAATGCCCTGTAAGTACCTCCCCTGAGACTGGGAATCTTTATCCTTGGAAGCTCTTTGATATACTCAGGGTTCTGGTAACTGTCAAGATAACCCGCTTCGGCTTTGGTATCAACAAGTTCGATATTTCCGGTATCATCCTCATCAACAGTAATCGCTAAGACTTTCATCATCTGGTTTTTCAGGATTTCATATTTTCCCAGACTAAGATTGCTGTTAACCAGCTCGTCTACCTTAACATCGAAAAATCTTGATATTTTGATCAGCATAGAAATATTGGGTTCCGTCTTGCCTCTTTCATAATCTCCCAGGGTTGTCCGGGGAATTTCAAGTGCCTCCGAAAGCACCTGCTGACTCATCCTGTTCCTGGTTCTTAAGTATTTCAAGTTTTGAGCTATCATCCTTATATATTGTACTTTAAATATAATGAAAAAGACCCAATGTCGGTTTTTCCGCTAATTAACTGTTGTATAAGTCGTCTTTCTTAGAAACAGAAAAACAATAACACTAAATTGAATATGGCGGTATTTTAGTCATTTTCTGTTGCATAAATCGACTACCAAATAATCCGTCCACCTGAAAAAAACATTATAGCATTATGGCATTATAACATTATAGCATTGTGACATTATATATTGTAAATTACAATAACATCAATTGCTAGAATACTATGTGCGGTCGTTCTTCTCTGACAAAAACAGAAAAGGAGCTTGAAGAGCTCTTTAATGCGAGCTTCTATTCCGATGATCTTGAAAGGTACAATCCACTGCCCAATTTTAATGTTTGCCCAACACATATCACTCCTGTGATCACAAACCAGGATAAAGAACACTTTAATGCTTTTCGCTGGGGACTTATTCCCTTCTGGGCAAAAGATGAAAAGATAGGATACAAAATGATCAATGCGCGTGTTGAAACAGTACTTGAAAAAAACTCTTATAAAAAACTGGTCGGGAATAAACGTTGTATCGTACCCTTCGATGGGTTCTATGAATGGAAAAAAACACCTAAGGGTAAACAGCCTTACAGGATAGTTACAAAAGATCGTGAAGTCTTTACAATAGCGGGTTTATGGGATCGATGGCAAAGTCCGGAAGGTGAAGTCATCCATTCATTTACCTTATTGACCCAGGATGCCAACAAACTGGTCGCAGAAATTCATAACAGGATGCCTGCCATATTAAACAAGGAACAGGAAGAAATATGGTTGTCTGATGACCTTGCTCCTGAAGAAATAATAAAGATCATAGAACCCTACCCTGAAGATGCCATGGAAGCTTACCCGGTTTCAAAGCAGGTGAACAACGTAAGAAACAATAACCCTTCCCTGATTGTAAAAGAGCTTGAATCGCCGACATTGTTTTGATTAAAGGATTAGGTTTAGCTTACCCTCTTTCTATTGCTTCTTCTTAACATAACAATCCACGCCTTGTCTTTTGAGAGCATTCGCAGAATTGGCTGCTGATTCATAACTTCTGAAACGAGATGCTATGACCGTATGATATTGCGACTGATCAAATACAGCTATATAGGAACTTTTGTGCCCAAGGTCTTTTAGTTTGGATGTCATGATCTCGGCATTGGACTTCAAGAGATAATTTCCTGCAATGATCATATATGAACCTCCACCGGATGATGTCCCTGAAGAAGTATTTACTGGAGTTGTTCTTGACTTGGCCGGTGCCGGATTTGTAAAGTCTACCGTTTCAGTAACTTCTTCTGTCCTATCCTCAATAATTTCTTCTGTGATGGGTTCATCATTAACGCTCGACGTAGAATAGTCGATTGCGTCTCCTTCAAACAATTCTTCCTCGTTTTCAGAATCCAAAGCAATATCCGCCTCCAATGCTGTGTCTGTTGTTGTACAACTGCTGAAGGTCTTGCTTAACCACAAAAAGGCCAGTGTTAATCCAACGACCAGAAGTATAATTCTTACAAGTTTGTCCATTTCCATAATTAAAATATATTATAAAAATACTTAATATTTAACAAAAAGTAAATCAGCATGATAGCTTTTGTGATTTGATTAACAGAATCCATCAAATTCTTATTAACTTAATCCTTGTATATAAACTTTGTTACATGAGAAAAAGCTTCCTGCTGGTATGTGGAATTTTGATTGTTGGGATTTTGCTGCTGGGTTATTTTATCAGCTCTTCGTTTTACTGGCTGCTCCTGCTTGTATCGCCTTTCATTCTTATTGGGCTAATTGATATTGTTCAGAAGAAGCATGCCTTACTTCGAAACTTTCCTTTACTTGGTCACTCCAGGTATATCGCAGAATGGCTACGCCCGAAGTTTTACCAATACTTTATTGAACCAGACACAGAAGGCCGTCCTTTTTCCCGATTAAAAAGAAACATTATTTATCAACGGGCAAAAAAGGTTTTGGATACCTCCCCTTTTGGCACACAGCTTAATGTATATGACGAAGGCTATGAGTGGATGAATCACAGTATCAATCCCCTGGATCCTCATAAAATGGATCACCATCCCCGTGTCATGATCGGTGAACAAAACTGTTCCCAGCCCTACAACTTAAGTATATTCAACGTATCGGCAATGAGCTTTGGGTCTTTGAGTAAAAATGCTGTGATGGCCTTAAATGGAGGCGCGGCTATTGGGGGCTTTGCTCTTAATACCGGGGAAGGCGGAATTTCTCCTCATCATAATAAATATGGTGGCGATTTGATTTACCAGATTGGGACAGGATACTTTGGTTGTCGTACCAGGGATGGCAACTTTTCACCGGAACTTTTTGCCGAGAGAACCGCTCCGGACAATGTCAAAATGATAGAGATTAAGCTTTCTCAGGGTGCAAAACCTGGTCACGGAGGTATACTCCCTGCAAAGAAAGCAACACCTGAGATCGCCGAAATAAGGAATATTGAACCATATAAAGATGTGTTATCCCCTCCATATCACAAGGCTTTTAACAGTCCGCGTACACTATTGAAGTTTATAAAACAGTGCCGTGAATTATCTGGAGGTAAACCCGTCGGTTTTAAATTCTGTGTAGGTATTAAAAGTGAATTTATCGCCATTTGCAAAGCAATGCTGGAAACAGGGATCAAACCTGATTTCATCGCTATAGATGGGGGTGAAGGTGGAACCGGTGCAGCGCCGCTTGAGTTTTCAAATTCGGTAGGTACACCAGCCAAAGAAGGATTAACGTTTGTATACAACATCCTGGTTGGCTATGATTTAAAGAAAGACATAACACTTATTTCTGCAGGAAAAATAGCCTCAGGTTTTGACATTTTTAAAACGATCTCGCTGGGTGCCGATGCCTGTTATTCAGCACGTGCCATGATGATGGCAGTAGGGTGTATACAGGCCCTTGAATGCAATAAAAACACATGTCCTACCGGGGTTGCCACCCAGGATCCCGCATTAGTCAAAGGGTTGGACATAACTGATAAAAAAACCAGGGTCGCCAACTATCATAAAGAAACTGTGGAATCTTTTGTTGAACTTATGGCTGCGGCCGGGCTGGACCACCAGGACAAAATCAATAGGAGCCATATATATCACCGTGTGGGGCGCGAGGGTGCGATATCATACATGGAAATGTATCCCTACATCCCGGAAGGCTGTCTTCTGACATCTGAGTCTGTTCCTGAAAATCTAAAAAAATATATCGCTTTGGCTGATCCGGATAGTTTCCATCCACGATTTGAAAGCGTATTCATTGAAGAAGACTAGTTTACACTTCAGAAAATAATTTATCCTTTAACCTCTGAAAGTCGCTTTCATAGATCTGTTCAATCGCTTCATATCGGTAACCTCTCAGGTATCTGCCTTCATCAAATAAAGCTTTTGCCTTTTCAAA
>JAHHJO010000214.1:0-2130 GCA_018680275.1 Bacteroidia bacterium | reverse complement strand
ACCTCTAAAACGATGAAATTCAGGGTAGGTTACAGTTGAATAGACCAACAGCGATTTTATTTCTACCAACTGAAGAGAAATGATCATTAGAATATAACACCATGGAGAAAAAGCCGATTGGTATATTATAATGTTCAATGAACAATCCGGCTTCGATAGTGTCTTGTTTGTATGAGAAATATCGTGGTCATAGGTGGTTCATCGGGGATTGGCAAAGAAATCGTTCAAATTCTATCCAACTCTGGAAATGGTGTCTTTGCAACTTACAGGAACACAACGCCTGAAATCTCAAGTGGTAATGTTGAATACCAGTTTTTGGATGTGACGGAAGATGAAATCAAGTTGAATCTTCCTGATGAAATTCATGGACTGGTTTATTGCCCGGGGACAATAAATCTCAAACCATTTTCAAGGATACGTCCTGAATCTTTTTTAAAGGATTATGAAATTCAGGTCGTTGGTGCAATTAAAATTATTCAGGAGTTACTTCCAAAATTGAAGGTTGGAGGAGCTTCTGTTGTCATGTTTTCTACAGTCGCAGTACAGAAAGGCTTTAATTTTCATTCCCAGGTATCAGCATCGAAAGGTGCAATAGAAGGCCTGACGAGATCACTGGCAGCAGAACTGGCACCTACAATCAGGATAAACTGTATTGCTCCTTCCTTGACAGATACACCCCTGGCAGGAAAATTATTGAACACAGAGGAGAAAAGACATAGCAATGGACAGCGACACCCCTTGAAACGCATTGGAACCCCGGCGGATATCGCAGAAGCAACATCTTTTCTTCTGTCGGACAAATCCAGTTGGGTAACAGGTCAGATTATTCATATTGATGGCGGCATGTCCTCCATTAACAACTAAATAAAATTAACATGTTCGGATTGTTTAAAAAGAAATCACCAATAGATCAGTTACAAAAGAAATACAAAAAACTTCTTCAGGAAGCGCATGCTTTGTCTACATCCAACAGGATTGAAAGCGATAAAAAACATGCAGAAGCTCTTGAAGTTCTTAAGGAAATGGAAGCATTGGAAGAGAATACAACTTTGTAAAATGGCATTTTATCAACTCAATGAAAAGCAGTTCGTTCCTGCAACTATAGATGAGGTCTGGGACTTTATATCGTCACCGGCCAACCTAAAGGAAATTACTCCGGATTACATGGGATTTGATATCACTTCGAAAGACCTTCCCGAGAAGATGTACCCTGGTATGATCATTAGCTACAAGGTGAGTCCGTTATTAGGTATAAAGATGACCTGGGTTACAGAAATCACACAGGTCCGCGAAAAGGAGTTCTTCATTGACGAACAGCGGGTCGGGCCCTACTCCATGTGGCACCATCAGCATCATATCAAACCGGTTGAAGGTGGTGTTATGATGACCGATATTGTGACATATCAACCCCCACTTGGTCCATTAGGAGCCATCGCCAACAGCTTGTTGATCCGAAAACAGCTCAAAGAAATATTCGACTATCGAAGAATGGCTATGGTTAAGCGATTCCCGGCCTGATATGCGTCGTCCATGGAATATGATTGACATGCCTGTATACAGTCTTGCGACGTATACGGACAGTGTATTCAATATGAACATTTCAACCTATGTCCAGCCTGTAAGTATGAAGCCCAAAATCTATATGATTGCTGTTTATCATGGAACACGTACATTGGATATCCTGGAACAAAGTCAATTTGCTGTGCTTCAACTCCTGAGCGTGAAGCATAAAAAACTTATTCGGCCCCTTGGAAAAAAATCGGGCAGAAATTATAACAAACAAGCTTATCTTCAAAAAAATGACTGGCTTACCCAATGGAAGGGTGTCAGTGTATTGAGAGATTGCAGTGCCTTACTTTACCTTGAAAAAAAGGATTCCATTGAAATTGGTGGTGATCACAGGTTGTTTTGGTTTGATGTAAAGGGATCACGGTCAATAAATGATCAGAATATCCTTTATTTCCAGGATCTTATTTCCGAAGGTTTAATCATGGGGTAAAAAGGGGTAACAATATCTTTCAATTATAAATGAAATCTTAAACCTCAATCAGCAGTGTTCTTTCTCTTTCCCTCCCAAATGCCAATTTCTTTAAGAGCTCGGTGATATTTGCGCTTGCAGTCGAGGCTATT
>JAHHJO010000169.1:0-5080 GCA_018680275.1 Bacteroidia bacterium | reverse complement strand
ATTTCCCTGACAGAATCTATTATCCTGACATCCTGATTCAAATGACCTATTTCCTGCGTATAATGTCCAAATACGACGGTATCACCAATAATCACTTTGCCGGTATTCGGTTTCAGTTCTCCGGTCAGGATTTTCACAAATGTGGTTTTACCTACTCCATTTGGTCCTGCAATTCCGACGCGTTCTCCTTTTTTAAACTTGTACGAGAAATGTTCAATGATTTTGAGGTCATCGAATGCTTTTGAGATGGAATGTGCCTCTAGAATCTTTCCGCCAAGTCTTGCCATATCGATCTCCAGGGCCATTTCGGCTTCATCAAGTTTGATATGTGCCGCTTTTTTGATTTCATAGAATTTGTCTACCCTTGATTTCGCTTTGGTTGTTCTGGCTTGTGGTTGACGACGAATCCAATCCAGTTCTTTCCTGAATAGTTTTTTCGTTTTGTCGAGCTGTGCTTTTTCATTGAGTTGCCGGGCCTCTCTTTTTTCCAGGTAGTCGGAATAGTTGCCTCGATATACAAATAACTTCTGACGGTCAAGTTCTATGATCTCATTACAGACTCTTTCAAGGAAATAACGATCATGGGTGACCATAAAAAGTGTCATGGAATGCGTTGACAAATAATTTTCCAGCCATTCGATCATTTCAAGATCCAAATGATTTGTAGGTTCATCCAATATCAGGAAGTCTGGTTCCTGGATAAGTAGTTTGGCAAGTGCTAGTCTCTTCTTCTGTCCCCCGGAAAGCTCGGACACTTTTTGAGCGACATTATGAATTTTTAATTTTCCGAGAATTTCTTTGACCCTGGCTTCAATGTCCCAGGCTTTAAGATCATCTACGACTTCCACAAACTTTTGTATGTCATCACTTTTGCCAAGCACCGTTGCCATCTCCAGGTTCTTGATGGCCTGAATTCTTGGATCTTCGGAATTGAGTGCGGATTCTATTACAGAAGCATTCAATTCGAGTACAGGTTCCTGTTTGAGGTAACCAATACTGATGTTTTTCTTAAAGAGTATTTTTGCATTTTCTCCTTCAGGCGATTCTTCAGCAGCAAGAATCCTGAGCAAAGTTGTTTTTCCACTTCCATTCTTGGCAATCAAAGCGATTTTCTGCCCCCTGGATATAGTGAGAGATATGTCCTCAAAGAGAATTTTATCGCCGTATGATTTCGTGATATTTTCAAAACTCAGGTAATTCACAGTCTTGGTTAAACTTGATATTTAAAGCTTGGTAAGATATATAAATATACAGGCCAACATTTGATTTGAACAAAAATAAATGTCGGAAAAGGAAACGCAATTTTAAGGGCCAAAAAATTAATATAAAGCCTTAAATCATTCTAGGAGGCCCTTTTGTATCGTTTCGATTTATATTTTTCTACTTGTGTTTTTAATTTATCTACTGCCTTATCCAGGGCCACATCATGTTTGGGTCCACTGGCTTCTACAAACACATCTTTGCCTTTTAAACGTGCCTGAAGTTTTACTTTTTTTGTTGGGTGTTTACTTCCTCGGAAATAAACCTTGACTGATTCTATAAATGGATAGTTTAAAAAATATTTTTGTAATTGTTCTCTCGCATAATTGTCAAAATAGTTTGTGCCTTCTATTTGATCTCTCTCTACTTTAATATCCATAAATCCTATTTAAGAGTTAATAAATGTCAAATGAGCAATATCTCCTTAGATATTGTATGTGTAAAATTTCAAATTAAATAATAATTCAATTGTTCCAAAATCAATGATATCTGATTGATTCAAACTGTCCTGAAATTGCTATTCATTATCTGATCCAAAAGTAAAATCAATGATGCGCCATGTTTCCTGACGCTTGAGGGTTCTCAATTCGGAAGTCTTATCCTGGTATTCCAGTTCTGCCTTGTCAGGATGTGCTGATGACCAGGTAGTATTCGAATTTGGTGTAATCATTTTTTCAAGCGTACCATGTGCATCAACTGTCACATATTGATAACCAAACTCAGCACCATAGGGAAACATTCTCCTGAAGAGGTACCAATCTTCAGCATTTCCCTCTTTAATTCTTTGCTGGTGCACAGGTTTCCAGATTTCCATTTCCATTCCTATATATTCCTGGTCTTTGCCAGGGCTGATAACCATATGATTAACACTTATATATTCTGATGGTTTATTTGAAAAGCCTGGAATGGCTTCATCAACCATTGCAAACATTTCACCTTTAACAAGTGTCCTGGAATTCTGTGTTTTTTGATCTACTTTGGCCACATCCAGGTCAGGGTGTATTTCATTGAATCCTACCATAAAATCGGTCCATGACATATCCAAAGCCTGCTTGGCATCTTTGTAGAAGTTAACTGTAGCATAATTGTATTTGGTGTCTTCACCATAGGGGTATATGATCTCGTAAAGAATCCAGCCCAATTTTTCTCCATTGTTTACTGAATATTCATGCAATGGTTTATAAACCGTTCTTTCAAGATTGATATAGTCATTTGCAGAGGTAGTATGCATGTAATCGATAGAAATAATAAAACTGTTGTCCTGTGCCTTTGAATGTGTAAATGAAAAGATTGTCAGACAAAGAACCAGGGTTGCACCAAAAAGAAAATTTATCGTTTTCATCATAATAAATTTGAATGGTTAAGAAACACGAAACTGAACAGAGTTGGTTTGCTTTTATTTATTATTTGCGTAGCCATTGCATCTAGTTTCAAAACGGCATAGTCAAGTTAGTAGGTAGTGTCCTCTTTAAATATAAGAATTATTAAAGAGTAAATGCAAATAGAGTCTGGTCTTATTCCTTATCCAGTTTTTTTATCTTAATCATAAATGCAGCAAAAATCAAAGTCATAAATGGACTTAAATAATTGAAAATCGCATAGACGAAATAGTCCATGACTGGTACGCCAAGCACAGATGACTGGTATGCGCCACAAGTATTCCAGGGTACCAGGACGGATGTTACAGTACCTGAATCCTCAAGTGTTCTGCTCAGGTTTTCAGGAGCGAGGTTTCGATCTTTATAGGCTTTTTGGAACATTTTACCAGACACTACCAATGCAAGGTATTGATCTGATGCTGTAACATTTAAAGTCAGGCAACTGGCTACTGTACTTGCAAACAAGCCAAAAACAGATTTACCGATTGATAGTAAGGTCTGACTTATTCTGGTCAACGCGCCGATAGCTTCCATAACCCCGCCAAATACCATGGCACACAATACAAGCCAAATGGTATTTAACATTCCTGCCATGCCTCCAGATGAAAAAAGATCGTTCAAAGATGCGCTTGAGGTATTGATAGAGACATCGGTTGTCAGCGCATTCATAACACCTCTATAGGCAGTAATTAAATTCAGGTTTTCTCCTCCTCCGGCATTTGCCACAATAGATGGCTGGAATATGACAGCGAAGATGCCACCCAGCAAAGAACCAAAGAGCAATGCTATCAATGGCTTGGTTTTTTTTACAATCATAAATATGACTGCTGCAGGAACAATAAACAGGAGAGGATTTATATTGAATGCCTGATCAATTGCCAGGAGGATATCAGATGTTTCTGTTTGACCGGTTGGATTCTGTGTCAAACTTATAATTGAAAAAATGACAAGTGCAATAGTTATGGATGGTACTGTTGTCATGCTCATGTACCTGATATGAGAAAACAATTCTGATCCTGCCATTGCTGCTGCCAGGTTGGTTGTATCCGAAAGTGGAGACATCTTGTCTCCGAAGTATGCGCCGGAGATTACGGCACCTGCAACCATACCTAAAGGAATTCCAAGTGCTTTGCCAATACCAACCAATGCAATACCCACCGTAGCCGAAGTCGTCCAGGAACTGCCCGTTGCAATCGAAATGATCGCACAGATAATCATGGTGGCAGGTAGAAATATTGCGGGTTTTAAAATGAGTAATCCATAATATATCATTGAAGGAATGATTCCGCTGATCATCCAGGTACCAGCAAGTGATCCAACAAGAAGTAAAATAAGAATCGCACCGGTAACAGATTTAAAATTGTTGGCAACCTCGTTGATCATTTCTTTATAGGAAACCTTATTATAAAAACCAACGATTGCCGCAACTGCTCCTCCCAGTAATAAGATGAATTGGTTAGACCCACTCAAACTGTCATCACCAAATACAAAAACATTGAATGCCAGCATGATGATCAAAATAACCAGTGGGATGAGCGCCTCCCAGATATTTAGTTCCTTGTTTGATTTAATACTGACTTCTTTCATCTTTTACTTTGGTTTCAGAGCATTGAAATTAGCTGAATTTATCACATAAAAAAAACGACCAAAAAACTCTGATGACTACTTATAGAATTAAAACTAATATTCTGCGTTTTTTAAATCAGATTTAATTTGGCTGAAAAAGAATTTGATTTTTCTTTTATCCAGTTTGTCTTCTGTCCTGATACCCGAACAGAGATCAAGGCCATATGGATTGACATGATTTACAGCATCTTTGACATTACTGGCGTTAAGTCCCCCAGCAAGGAATACCGGGATTCGGGCATTCCTGACTATTTGTTTGCTGATTTCCCAATTGTGAATTCGTCCGGTTCCGCCCAATTCTTTAACAGCTTTTCCGGGAGCCCCGCTATCAAGCAATAAGAAGTCACTTTCTTTCTCAAAGGTCTTGGCTTTTGTCAAAGTGCCTTCACCAGAAACATGCACTACCTGAACAATCATAAGGTTGGGAAATTGAATTTTCAGTGCTTTTCTTGTTTTTGTAGTAGTTGAATCCGTCAATTGTAAATGGCTTGATTTGACAAGATTATATTCATTGACAATTTCATTTAACGCAATCTTGCTGGTCAAATAAAATGTATTCACCCTACCCGAAACATATCTGCAAATAATTCCAGCTTCTTCAAGGGATATTGGACCTGGTCCGCTGGGCATGGGCCCAACCAGTCCCAAAGCATATGCACCACAAAGAATCGCAAGATCTGCTTCATCATTGGATTTAATACAGCACACCTTAACCCTGGTCATATTATTTACTTTCTGATTCAAATTGCTGAAAGAATAATCCCATGTGATACCCGTCCATGATTGCATGGTTGGCTTCAATACTGAATGGTAAA
>JAHHJO010000494.1:0-6180 GCA_018680275.1 Bacteroidia bacterium | reverse complement strand
AATGTGTGCAATCGTATGGAATGAAGTGAGGGTGGATTTCCCCTTAAGGGGTCAGGGGTGGGTGAAGGGTTTAATGCTCCAATGTTAAAATGCTCCAATGTTCTAATGTAACATTCCTGAAATGATTCATCACTCTTTCTTAAATGGCTACTTTATCAAATCTTGAATCCTCTAAAACTTCAGGATCTTCTTCCATACGACCTTATCAGGATCATCAAAACTCAGCTTCACGAAGTAGCTTGCAGAAGGTAAAAACTGTACATCTATATTCCTGAGATCAGAAGACTGATGGAATAAAACCAACTGACCTTCCTGGTTGTAGATAGCAACATTTTTAACAATATGGGGACTCTCAATAGTAAGCCTATCGACAGTGGGGTTAGGGTACAGCACGATGTCAGGATCAAAATCTTCTTCAACAACAGTAGATGTAAATTCCGGAAACGCTATACGGTTTTCATTGTCATTAAAACGATAGTTGGCTCCTGGGATCACGATTTCAAAACCGGATATAGATCCAAAGTATTTAGTATAGCCGCTTTGAACGGACAAAGATTCGTTTGGCGCTATGACATCTGATGAAGTATATGAAAATGAACTGTTACCAAACGGAGAAGCATTAGGAATATGACTGAAAATATTAAAGTATTTAACAATATTGTCCGACTCATTTTGCAGAGTTATATCTATATCATAGAAGAAACGTATTTCATAGATCGTGTCTCCATGTATATCTGTAAAAGAATGAAAGGTATCTCTGCGGGATTGATGCAGCTTAAATTCTTGTATGGATAATGAAGACTTTTTATAGTTTACAATTGAATCAAGAGGAACAGATCTGAAAAACAAGTTTGATGAAATATTATTGTCCCTGTAAAACCCGCACACAAGAATTTCATTTTCATTCATTAATTTGAAGGATCTGTACCATTCATCGGGCATTAACTCATTGATGAGAACAGTTTCATTACCAACCAGATCGTGTTGGATGTATGTCAATGTATCTTCCAATGGAATTATTGTATTAATAGTTGTGTCCTGCACATGAACCTGGTCTAATGAAAATATTTCAGGATCGATAAGGATTTCATGGAGTAGTTCGTCAAATCGTAAATCATAGATCATCAACAATCCCTCAAAAAGAAGAATATTTTGTGTTCCGTTTTTTCTGATATCGAGAATATCTTCCTGGAATGATTTGACTGGTATCAAATTGTTCCCATTGAAATAATAAAGTTCATTATCCCTAAATAAATAAATATCTGAATTTGCATTTTTAAAAAGCCTGGATCCATACGCTATCTCGAAATCATATTCCTCGGTCACTTCACCATCGGTTATTCTCAATAATTTATCCCAGTTTACTGCATAATATTGATCTGTCGAATCCCTGGCAACATCAAAACAGACATTATTGAAGTCAACATTATTTTGCTCATAAGTCAATACCGAATCTATTTGGATTTCACCAGAATTATAATCGATGACATAAAATCCGGGCATCCATATATCGTAATCAAATAGTTCATATAAGTAAATGGTATATGAAGAATCTGAATGGGTGATTTTTTTCGATCTGGCACTGAAAAAAGATGAGAAAACGCTGTTGACTTGATTGGAGCTATTAACAAGGGATACAGAGGTCATTGGCCAGCTGGAATTACTGCTTACATATAAAATTTCATCCTCGAACTGGACAAACACTCCTGGATAGGTATTTTTTACCCTATGATCCAGAAATTCAAAATTCGATGGCATTTGTGCAAAAGAAGAACAGGAAAAAATCAAAAAAAGCAAATACAAATGATGTTTCATCCTGCAAGAAGTTTCTTAAATATAGTAAGACAGAAAAACATACAATGACATTTGATGTATTGGGTTTGACATTTTTAGCTTATTTGATCAAAGGTTTAATGAAATAGTAAATGCGTGTAAATTAATTAGCATACCAGTTGATTGAATATATAATGGTTAATAATGATGAGCTTTTTAGATTTTAATCGATAAACATGGATTATTTAGAACTACGATCACTGATCATAAGATTTCTCTAAACTCTTCCCATTCGCCGGAGCCTTAGCTAAGGAGGATAAACTCCTAAACCAAGAATGAGCTATTAAGCTAAAATCGTTATACATTTGTAAAAAATTAAAAAGACATGTCTTCACTTTTTTTGATAGGAATGCCGGGCGGACCAGAATTGATACTGATAGCATTTATTGTGTTATTGCTATTTGGTGGTAAGAAATTACCTGAACTGATGAAAGGTCTGGGGAAAGGAATCAGGGAGTTTAACAATGCAAAAGCAAATATAGAATCTGAAGTAAAGGAAAGTATAAAGGAAATAGAGGACCAACCCAAGTCTAACCGCTAGTCTTGACTGTATTCCTTTACGGCGGCAGCTAAAGCATCATAAAACTCTTGTCCATACTTGCGGATTAGTGCTTCTTTTGCAAACTCATAAATCCGTACGTTTTTCTTAGCACCATAAGTACAAGCACTTTGACAGATATCCCACTGGTCATAGTTAAGAGCTTCAAACCCCTGGGCTTCATTTTTAGTAATGCGTATGGGGTAAAGATGGCAGCTAATTGGTTTTTTAAAAGCAATTTTATTTTCATGGTAGGCTTTTTCAATACCACAGAATGTGATACCGAGTTGATCCCGACCCATAAAAACGCAGGATGCATCATTCATTAGTGCGGTTTCATAGACTTTGCTCTTTTCATTGAAAGTGAAAAACCCTTCTTCCTTGATTTTAAGTATTGACTCTTCCGAAAGGTAAGGTCTGATCTTCTCGAGTAAAGCACCTATTTGCTCAAGTTCAGGTTTTTCAAGCGGTGCACCAAAATCACCTTCATAGCAGCACGCCCCTTTACACTTCTCGAGATTGCAGACAAAATGTTTTTCTGCAACATCGGATGAAATCAATATGTCATCTATTATTATCACAAATATTCATTTGATAACAGTTCAAAGAAACAAATATAGATTGGTTTTATAGCCGGTGTAATATTCTTTTATTGAAGGTCGCGCAGGCTAAAGAATTAATTATATAAATGTTGTAAATTCGGTGACAAATAATTACCTGATAAATTGACAATAAAACGATACCTATGAAGTACCTTATTTTATGTTGTTTATTCTTTTGTTCGACGATGGTTGTTGCCCAGGCGAATTCATATGATCTGGATAAAGAACTTGAAAAAGTATACCTGAAATACCAGATGGAAGATGGACAAAAGAGCCAGGTTAAAACATTATTGACCCAGAAATATAAGGATCTGCTTCAAATTCGGGATATGAGTATTCCCGGCAAGGAAAAGAACAGGAAAAAGATGGAGTTAATTGAGACCTACGATGAAGCTTTCATAGGACTCCTCAGTGACAAACAAAAACAATTACATCAGATGTATCAGCAGTTGGGACAATCAAGGGTGATTCAAAGCTCTGGGAACTCAATGCCTGGTAATATCAAAGGTGCACCTGAGTCAAAACCCAAAAAAGCTGTTAAAGCAAATCAGTAAAGCAAATTAAAATCCCACAACAGAATATATGGACATATTAAAGCAAAAATTTCACGAAAAATCATCTGCTTTAAAAGCAGAACTTAGAAAATTAGGAAAAGAACACGGTGGTCAGAAATTGGATGAAGTAAAACTGGCCCAGATAACCGGAGGTATGCGCGGAATCAAAAGCATGCTTTGGGAAACTTCTGCGCTGGATCCGTATGAAGGTATCAGGTTCAGAGGATACACGATCCCGGAACTAAGAGAAATATTACCTAAAAGAAGAAATGGAGGAAAGGAACCACTGCCGGAAGGTTTATTCTGGTTAATGCTTGTCGATGAAGTCCCCACAATAGAACAAGTAGAATGGTTGAGCGATGAATGGGAGAAAAGAGCTAAAATCCCACAAAACACATACGAAGTCCTCAATGCATTGTCTCCGGAAACACATCCAATGACCCAATTTATCATTGGAATTACATCAATGCACCAGGACTCTATATTCAAGGAAAAATATGTACAAGGGATGCCCAAAACTGATTACTGGGATTCCACTTATGAAGATTCTATGAATCTGCTTGCCAGACTGCCACGATTAGCAGCATACATATACAGAAGGGTATATCATAAATCATATCATATTGAAGCAGATGAAAGTCTGGATTGGGCTGGAAACTTTGCCCATATGTTAGGTATACAACATGAAGATTTCAGGAATCTGATGAGATTATACCTGACAATACATGCCGATCATGAAGGTGGTAATGCATCTGCGCATACCGCACATCTGATCAATTCTACCTTATCGGATGTCTATCTTTCCTTTGCGGGAGGAATGACTTCCCTGGCTGGACCCTTGCATGGACTGGCAAATCAGGAAGTCATCCGATGGATATTTGATATGTGTCAACAATTAGGGACAACAAAACCTTCAAAGCAACAAATATCACAATATGTTCAGGATACCCTGGATGCAGGTAAAGTAATTCCGGGATATGGGCATGCTGTATTGCGAAAACCTGATCCCCGGTTTATTGCCCAGAAAGTTTTTGCTGAGAATTATATAAAAGACAGTGACTACATTAAAATTGTCTGGAACTTATTTGAAGTGGTTCCCGAAATTCTGGGTGGTCTTGGCAAGGTTAAGAATCCGTGGCCAAATGTTGATGCACATTCTGGAGCACTACTCGTACATTATGGAATGAAAGAATTTACTTTCTACACTGTGATGTTTGGAGTATCCAGGGCACTCGGTGTTTTGGCATCGTTGTGTTGGTCCAGGGCACTCGGACTTCCACTGGAAAGACCAAAGTCTGTGACTTCAAAATGGATAATGGAACAAATCAAAAACGAAGCATAACATGGAACTAAAAGAAAATCTGAAATATTCCAAAGAGCATGAATGGTTAAGACTGGAAGGGGATCATGCATATATAGGAATAACCGATTTTGCACAAAGTGAATTGGGAGAAATCGTATACGTAGAAGTAGATACAGTTGGAGATACGATTGAAAAGGATGAGTTATTTGGGACAATAGAAGCCGTCAAGACAACTTCAGACCTATTTATGCCCGTAAGTGGGACAGTGGTGGATTTTAATCCCCAGTTAAATGAAGATGACGGGGATCAGCCGGATCTGGTTAATTCCGATCCGTATGGTGAAGGCTGGATCGTGAAAATCGAACTGAGCAACCCTGAGGAAGTTGAAGAACTCATGGATATGGAAGCTTATAAGGAAATGATTTCATAGAAGACACACCAAAAAGTTTTTTACATACATCTATTCATTAAATAAAGCCAACATTGAAAGCAGTGATCGCTTTATGGATTTGGATTATCATAGTCACAGTGTTATCATTAATACCGGACACGGGAATGCAAATAGACTATTTCCCACACCAGGATAAAGTTGTTCATATAGTATTTTATCTTGTCCTGACTTTTATAATTCGGATCAATCTAAAGAGCAATCAAAACGTTTTACATGCTAAAGCCATTATGATGGCAGTGTTATACAGTATGATCCTGGAATTTATCCAGGAATGGTTTATAACAGGCAGACATTTTGATTATTTTGATATTATTGCTAATATTATTGGCTCTTTAACCGGGAGTTGTATTTATTATTTATTACGAAAACAAAATCATAATGGGTGATATTGCTTTTACAGGTCAAACCAGTTTGTTGCTAGTTTTTATACTGGCACTACTAGTAATTGGTGTGATCTTTTACTTTAAGACATATTTTAAGCGCAAATCTTCACAGGATTTAGCAGAGCTTTACAAGGACCATGAATGGTCTTCACCTTTGGAAGCAAGAAATAAATATCCTGATGTCAATGGCTTCAGGTTTTCCAGGCCAATATTTCTATTTGGTATGGCAACGGCTTTAGCGGCTACATTATTTGCTTTCAGCTGGACAAGTTATGATTCTAAGATCGTTATCCCTGAAGGTGCATTGGAATGGGATGAAGAGATAGAAATCGAACCTCCAAGAACAGCTGAACCGCCACCGCCACCGCCACCGCCGCCACCGCCGGTTATTGAGGAAGTACCCGAAGAAGAAATTGAAGAGGAAGATGAGCCTGTCTTTGTTGACCAGGATGTTACAGAGGAGGATGTGGTCGAGGAAGTGGTTGTTGAAGAAGAAGCACCGCCACCGCCGCCGCC
>JAHHJO010000303.1:0-4316 GCA_018680275.1 Bacteroidia bacterium | reverse complement strand
ACAATAATGTGAGCAAGGCAGTCCTCTCCCTGATCTTGTTTTCAAATATGTATTCATGCAGTGCATGTGCACCGTCTCCTGTTGTACCGAGACCATCCAGCGTTGCAGTATATTGACTTGTTGTATTTCCATCCGAACCACCTCCTGCAGTGGCTTCTTCCAGCTTCAAACCTATCTTCGTGCCCAGTAACCTGGCTCTGTCCCACAGTTTCTGATTCCGTTCAGTCGGTTCCATTGGAGGTCTTCCAATGCCACCCTTAACGATAATTTTTGTTTCTGGATTGACGACTTCAAGTGCATGAATCACTTTGCTGATATGTTCACCATCCTCGACAGTAGATACACGAACATCGATGACTGCACTGCTCTCAGGAGCTATTACATTGGCTGAAACACCTCCTTCAATCAAGCCGACATTTACACTGATTCCTTTTGCAGGATCATTCAGGGCAAAAATCCGCTGGATCTGGTGGGATAATTCCATGATGGCACTGGCACCTCCACCCGGATCTAAACCCGCATGAGCTGGTTTACCAATTATACGTATTTCAAATCTTCCAAGGCCCTTTCGTGCAGTTTTCAGTTTTCCTTCAATTCCCAAAGGAGGCTCAAGCACAAGTGCCCGCCTGGCAAGCTTTGCAAGTCGTTTAATAATTGGTGTGGATTCCCTGCTTCCGATTTCTTCATCAGAATTTATTAAGATGACCGGCATAAGATCCCACTGCAGGTCCATCTCCCTGATCGTTTTAAGGGCAAAAAGGATCTGGGTTAAGCCGGCTTTCATATCATAGACACCGGGGCCTCTGACCTTACTCTCTTCCCTTACAAAAGGCATTTTGTCCAGGGTATGTAATTGCCAGACAGTATCGCAGTGACCAACCAGCAATTGGAAATCAGCACCTTTTATTTTATTTGCCGGTCTGGCATAAAAATATCCACCGGTTTTTCTTCCCGGTACCACAACCACATGATAATCCAAAACTTCAAAACTTCGTTTAAGCATCATGAATATAGTTTGCTGAGCTTCAGGATCACCTGAAGGAGATTCAAGAATCACAAGGCTTTCAAGATATTGAATCATAGATTCATGCTGTGATTTCAAATATGACAATATGCTCCTGACATTTGTCATAACCTGAAGTTTTTTGGAAAAGGAAAACTTTTTGTGTTCCTGATTTCAGCAAACCGTCCATTTGCAAGGTAAACCAATAACGGATTCCTGTATACCATATCCATTTCATCCTGGTCTGAAACTCTTTGATATGATGATTCGATTTGAGCAGAAATTATTTTGCCCGTGATAAGGCTGTAATCCCCGAATCCATCAAAAATTTCATGGAGTTCACAATCCAGGTACAGGTATCCATCTTCCACGAATAATGCATCAATCTTATCAGAACTAAAAGTTGGTAAGGAATAGATTATAGGCTTGTCACTAAAATCCTGCCCACACCTTGGCATGGACGCCATACTTGATACAACAACCTGTTCCGGCTTAGGAAATGAGACTGTAAAGAAAGGCTTTTTACGAATGTTCTGGTACGTCCTGTGTCTTGGTGTGCATACAAAACCGAAGTAATTTCCTTTTCCCAAAGCGGTGACCATATGTTTGGGTGCCAGGTCATATCCATTACCTTCTTTTGTTCCAATGATTACTAAAGGAGCAACGGTAAAAAAATGATCCCAGATAGGTAAACCCGTATCTAATTTTACCAGTTTCATCAGTACATTATTTCTCGTGTCGAATAATGTATACCCGGAAACAATGAATGTCATTGATAACCATCACAAGCAAAAGTGATTTAAATCACGACAAGCTATAATCAGATATTTAAGATTCGTCATATGAAATTTATAGATAGGAATAACCAGGCCTGGTTACTTGACGGCGATGTATCAATACAATACCAGCTGCACCGGGATCTGCTCGGCAGTAATAAACCAGAACTCCAGGAAAGAATCCTCAACGAAGGATGGGGAAAGGCCTTTATGTCAAAAAGAAATACCCACGGGCACTGGGGGCAGAAGTTCTATCAACCAAAATGGATATCGAGTCATTATACGCTTCTTGACCTCAGGCACCTGAACCCGGTAAGAGACAATCCAGTGATCAAAGAGACGATAAATAATATCGTATATAATGAAAAAGGGATTGACGGTGGTGTTAATCCTTCAGGTTCCGTCCGGTATAGCGATGTATGTATAAATGGCATGTTTCTGAATTATGCCACTTATTTCGGGATCGAAGAAAAACTGATTGAGCCCGTTATAGATTACATTATAAGGCAGCATATGAAAGATGGCGGGTTTAATTGTGCACTGAACAGAAGTGGTGCACGACACAGCTCAATGCACTCGACGATTTCCCTTTTGGAAGGGATTCGTGAATACCTATACAACGGGTATAAATACAGATCGGATGAGCTTGAATCTTGTGAAATGGCAGCCAGGGAATTTCTTTTAAAGCACAAATTGTATTTATCAGACAGGACCGGTGAAATCATTAAAAAGGACTTCATCCGGCTAAGTTATCCATCACGATGGCGATATGATATTCTCAGAGCCCTTGATTATTTCAGATATGCGAATGCACCTTTTGATGAACGATTAATTCCCGCACTTGAAGTGCTTGTACAAAAGAGAAGAAAAGACGGAAGGTGGAACGTTCAGGCCAAATATCCGGGCCAGGTTCATTTTGAAATGGAAAAAGCAGGCCAGGCAAGCAGATGGAATACTTTGCGTGCTTTACGCGTACTTCAAACATATGATATACGCTAAATTCATACACAATTCATATCTTGAATAAAATTATAGATACAGGTGAAAGCTTATCATCGTTTGATATTCATCAGCATCATGTGCCTTATTTTTTTCAAAGGACATTCACAAACAGGAAACACTGTTGGTGTCACAGAACTGACAACAGAAGTATCAGATGGGTATACCTTTTTTAGTCCATTCTCAGGTACCAAAGCCTATCTCATTGATAATTGCGGCAAATTAATAAACAGCTGGGACAGGGGTACAAGACCTGGCCTGTCTGCTTACCTGCTTGAAAACGGCTTGATGTTGCGAACATATAAAACACCAGTAGAAGGTCCATTTACTTCAGCCAGCAATGCAGGCGGCCTCGAACTTGTCGACTGGAACAATAATACACTCTGGAAATATGAAATTGATACGCCTGAAACACTTTCCCACCATGATGCTGTTATGCTGCCAACCGGGAACATCCTTGTTCTGACATGGGAATTGGTATACAGAGACGAACTTATTGAACTGGGTCGTGACCCGGATGAAATTGCGGTCGAAAATTTTATGTGGTCAGAACGTATTATCGAATTGGAACCTCTTGGCCCGGACAGTGCCGAAATTGTATGGGAGTGGCGCATCAAGGATCATTATATCCAGGATTTTGACTCTACAAAAACAGGATATGGAGTAATTAAAGACCACCCCGAATTATTCAACATCAATCTACCGGATCTTAACAGCAGCAATTCAAATGCCAGCAGGGACTGGAATCATTTCAATGCCATTGACTATAATCCAAAACTGGATCAGGTACTGATTTCAGTAAGAAATTCTAATGAAATCTGGATCCTCGATCATAGCACGACAACTGAAGAAGCAGCATCACATAGAGGAGGCAGATACAATAAAGGTGGTGATATATTATATCGATGGGGAAATCCTTTTGCCTATGGAACACTTGAATATGATGATCAGCAATTTTTCGGCCAGCATGGAGCACATTGGGTGACAACAGAAGGAAATTACACAGATCAAATACTCATTTTCAATAATGGAAACAGAAGACCTCCGGCAGAATACTCCTCAGTTGAAATTCTTTCTCCTCCAGAGGATTCTGCAGGATTCTATTCATTTACTCCCGGCAATGGGTATGGACCTGTTACAGCAGAGGTTCTATATGGCAACCAGACGGATCAGGCTTTCTATTCACCATACCTTTCCAATGCACAAATACTTTATAATGGTAATATTCTGATCAATGAAGGATCAAGCGGCTTTTTCTTCGAAATCAATAATGAAAAAGATATCGTGTGGTCTTATGAAGTTCCTCTGTGGGGTGATTTCCCTGTATCACAAGGGGATAATGTCATCCAGAACGCAGTATTCAGGGTATACAAGTATCCTGCTGATTATCCGGCTTTCCAAGGTAAAGATCTTACACCCGGAGAGACCATAGAGCGCAATTCACCTCCCTGTTCCTTAACCGTTTCAAACTCAGAAGTCAAACACAACCAAGTCAGCGTTCGTTATATATCGGAAATCAATCAACTCGTGTTCTCAGA
>JAHHJO010000351.1:0-6873 GCA_018680275.1 Bacteroidia bacterium | reverse complement strand
GGATACCTATTAGGAATTGTGTAGTTATATCCGGTGGCGTGATTATAGCAGCAAGCAAAAATATCATCACAATGGAATGCCTTCGATAGGTACGCATAAATGTTGGAGTCAGAATGCCTACAATGGAAAGAAAGTAAACGACGATTGGCAATTCAAATAAAAGTCCTGTAGGTACAGTAAACATTGTCATGTAACTCACATAGGATGCAAGTGTAGGACTGCTGACAACTTCCGGGGAGACAGAATATCCAGCAAGGAATGTGATTGCAAACGGTGAGATAACATAATATCCAAACATTACACCAGTCAAAAACAGTAAAGAACAAATTGTAACGACACCACGTGCAGCTTTCTTCTCATTTGGGTATAACCCAGGCTTGATGAATCGCCAGATTTCCCAGAATGTATATGGAAATGCAAGAATAATTCCGAGCCAAATTGAGACTTTCAAATGCGTAAAGAACTCTTCTCCCAACTGACGTGGCATTAATTTGAAATCCGGGGGATTAAAACAAGTTGTTTCACTTAGACCGCAAAAAAACTGGTAGGTGAAGAAAGAGGCTTTCTTGGGTGCCAGGATAATTTTATCAAAAACGAGGTCTTTGAATAAAAATATAACAATAGACAAGACCATTACTGCAATAATTGATCTTATGATGTGCCATCTTAATTCTTCAAGATGATCGAGGAAACTCATTTCCTTTTCGTTTGCCTTCTTTTTCGTTTCAGCCATACCGTTTGTTGCTGCAAATTTATGTTCATATTCTAAACTCTCCTATCTTTTTTAGCGTACTTTGAGACTTTTTAGACGAAAGTGCTGTTTATTTATTTATGCTGCTAGCTATAGTTATATCTATTGTCAGTCTTATTGTACTTCTGGTAGCTTCTGACTGGTTCATTGATTCCTCAGAGAAAATCGGACTTTCGTTGGGAATATCTCCTTTTATTATTGGAGTTACCATTGTAGCATTTGGTACATCCCTCCCTGAACTTGCCACTTCAATCGCCTCGGTATATCGCGGTGCCTCTGAATTTGTTGTTGGAAATGTTATCGGTTCCAATATAACAAACATACTGCTTGTATTGGGTCTCACAGTGTTTGTTGGTAAGGAAATCAAACTTGAATTCAATATCTGGAATATTGATATGCCATTGCTGCTTGGATCTGCATTTTTAATGTTCTTTGCACTTCAGGATCAGCATATAAGTCCTGTGGAATGTGGAATTTTCCTCGTCGCACTGGTAGCATTTCTTATCAATTCTGTTTCCGGTTCTGAGGGACATGATGAAGAGTCTCCGAAGATTAGATTGATGGATATTATCAGGCTTATTATAGGTGGCGTCTTTGTTTTCCTTGGGGCAAAATGGACAATATATGGTATTGTCGAAGTTTCAAAATTGGCAGGAATCGGAGCGGAAATCATTTCTTTATCTTTCGTCGCGCTTGGTACTTCACTTCCCGAAGTGGCAGTAAGTATGGCAGCAGCAAAGAAAGGCAAACATGCGATTGCCGTTGGTAATGTATTGGGATCCAATATATTTAACACCTACGCAGTGATGGCGATCCCTTCATTTTTCGGAAATCTCATAATTCCGGATAATATCCTGTCACTTAGTCTTCCGTTTATGCTTGCTGTAACCGTTCTTTTCGGTGCCATTACAATGTCAAGAAAAATTACATTCTGGGAAGGAATAATGTTACTACTGCTTTATGTTTTCTATATGACCGAGCTGTTCAAGAATATTTAAAATGGCAATTTGATCATTGCTTCATTCTGTAAGATTGTTATTTTAGTGTAAAATCCTGAAAATGTTGAAGTCCATCCTGATAGTCTTTGCGCTCTTCTGTGTGCTTAATTTACACAGCCAGTGTATGCTGGATAGCGTCATTATAAAATCCATTCTTGTAGACCCAGGAGGGGCTAATAATAATTTTGATACCAATGGGGATGGCCTCATAAATTCCCAGGATGAATATGTTGAAATATGTAATCTGGCAGAGAATACAGTAGTTGATATCTCAGGGTGGCAACTCGGGGATGATGATTCAGGAGCCTATCCTGATTTTACTTTTCCTGAAAGTATTTCTCTTCAACCTGGAGATTGTCTCTTAATTGTTAATGATTATTGCCCAACTGTTGATGAACCCGAATCATGTGATACTCCGGTTGATATTATCAGTATGGATCTTGTAAATACGCCCTTCCTTGGAAATAGCGGGGATGCATTAACTATTGCAAAAATGGATGGTTCAGCTTCATGTACAGTGGTTTATGGTAATGTGGCATGTGGTGATATAGATCCACTGGATATACCTCCTTTCGATATAAATGCATGTGATAGTTGGGGAACAGACATCGATGGCTGTCCTTTACTAATCTCCGGGGATAGTTGTAATTATCTGCCGCTGGCATTACCGATTGAATTATTGGAATTTGATATTACAGAGGGCCCCAGGCATTCGGTGAAACTTCATTGGAGTACTGCTTCAGAAATAAACAACGATATATTCTTTGTAGAATGGAGTACAAATGCTCGCGATTTTGAAGTTATTGACGCACAACCAGGTGCAGGAACAAGTTCTGAAGTGAATTATTACAATGCTGTACATTATGATCCGCACCATGGAGTAAATTATTACCGCCTGAAACAAGTGGACCTGAATGGGACTTACAGCTATTCTGAAATCCTGGCAATCCAGCTAAGGAAATTTGAAGAGCCTGTTATTGCTCCAAATGTTATTACCGATGGATTCAGAATCCTCGGGAATAATATGCAGTATGATCTGAAAATTTATGACCTGAATGGAGCCCTTGTACATTCCATGACAGGATTAGAATCCGGCAAGTATACGGAAGTCAATCTGGAGAATTCAGGATACTATCTGTTTTACGTTATTAAGGAAGATGAAATATTCAGACTTCCAGTCATAAAAATTTAATTTCCAATTAACTAAGTTTGTGCGGATAAAACGAAACCCGTTTCAGGGTCGTTTAATAAGAATAAAAATTCATATGCGCCATTTTCTCAGTTTGGTTTTCCTGTTTTTATCAGTTTTTCTGTTTGGTCAGAATAATCCTGTAGCCCATTATAGTTTTGATGGATGTACCCTGAATGATAAGGCTGGAAACTACAATGATGCAATTGTTAAGAATAACCTGGTTTGTGATTGCGGTGTTGGTCAGAACTCCGATGCTTATTATTTCAATGGAAGTGCAGATACAATGTACCTGGATTCAGATCTTGGTAGTTTACTGAGTTCTGATTTTTCCCTGGGATTTTATTTCTGGGTTAATCCGGCATCAGAGTCATATACCATTATGAGCATCAGGAATGGTTGCAACAGGGATTCTTCTTTCATTGTGCAGTATCTACCTTTCAGCAGGGAATTCATTGTAGAATATTCACGAAATATTGCTGAAGGTGTATTTTACAGGAACGAACTTAATTTGAACCAGTGCTGGCATCACTTTATGTTTACAAAACAGGATGAGATCTTTGCAATATATATTGACGGTGAATTTATAGAAAGTAAGGAATTCCTATCTGCGCTTTCCGTCGGGGATGGATATGAATTTGCTGTTGGTTATTCTCCGTGTGTAGGAATTACGGACCAGTTTTTTAATGGTAGAATTGATGAAATCAAGTTCTATGATTATGCATTGCTGGAAGATGAAATCAATGCAGATCTATTGTATCCGGATGAAATCATCACACAGGATACAACGATTTTTCTTGGCGAAGATGTCCAGGTAATTGCAGGCAGCAGTTGTGCTCAGAATATTAATTGGTTCCCGACTTTCGGAGTGGATGATCCGGGTTCTTCTACACCACTCATCACGCCTGAAGAAACGACTTTGTACGCCTTGAATTTTGACCATGGTAATTGCTCCAGTGTAGATTCCCTGCTCATAAGTGTTATATCACCTGATGACATAGAATGCAATCAATTACTATTACCAAAGGCTTTCACGCCCAATGAAGACGGCTTGAATGATGAATACGGGATTAGCAATGACTTTATTGTAGATCAAATAGACAGGTTTGAAATATACAACCGATGGGGTGAAAAGCTCTTTGAGACGATTAACAAGAATGAAAAATGGGATGGTACATACAAGGGTGAATATCAAATGCCAGGTACCTATGTATACAAGGTAGAATACACTTGCCTTGGGAATGATTACAAATCAACCGGCAGCTTCAATATATTAAGGTAATGGTTATGAAATCTGTTTAGTTACAACCACCTAATTCTATCTGATAACAGTGATATCTCCTTTGTACTGAATCAGTTTATTATCTATAAACCTGACTTCCGCGACATAGACATAGACGCCTTGCTCGACAATCTTATTGGCTTTTCTTCCGTCCCAGCCATCGTCGACACTTGTCGGATGAGGAATATTTTCTTTTTCAAATACAAGATTTCCCCATCTGTCAAAGATTCTAAGGTATTCCACTGAAACCACACCTTCTCCCGTCAGTAGCATAAACTTGTCATTAGGTGGCAAATCATCAGGGTTGAAGATATTTGGAGCAAAGACATTCCTTTTTGCCGAGATAAAAACATCGATTTTGTCTCTTCCTTCACATCCGTTAGTATCTGTAACAATTACTTCATAAGTCGAAAATGTAGTGGCATTGACTGCAATGGTATTGCATGACGGGTCGATGCATGTGAACCCTGTATTGGATATCCAGTTGATTGAATCTATAGGGTTCGGCCCATTAATTATTGCTGTAATCATAGCAGTGGAATCGCCAAGGTCAAGGACAATATCAGGTCCTAGATCCACTTCGATCTGTTCCGGCTGGTCGACAGTTGTTGCATAGGCTACTGAACACCCCACAGAATCGAATACCGTCAGTGTATACATACCAGCAATGACTTCGACACATGAGTCAATAGGGATTCTGTCACCAAAATTGATACTGTAAGTGTAGTTATTTCCAACACCACCGGTCGCAGTTTCAATGCCAATACACGTGCTGTTTCCAAAACAATCGGGCATGTCAGGCGACAAGGGCTGGGCAATGATCTCATCTGATGATTCAAGCGTATATTGTGTAATATCTGTACAACCGCATCCATCTGTAACTGTAATTGTATAATTTCCTTCAGACAGGTTATCAGCAAAACTGCCTGTTGACACATTATTGGTCCATGTATAAGTATATCCTCCACACCCTCCATTACTCCTGACCTGTATTGAGCCGGATTCATCACCGAAACAGCTTAGGTTTACTGTCCCGTTCAGATCGATTTCTACAGTCAGTGTATCCGGTTCTATTATCTCAATGGAATCCAGTTCCATGCAGCCGTTATCATCACTGATCGTGACATAATAGATTCCTGGACAAAGTCCGGAATTGGTGGCTGACCTTGTTCCATCTTCCCAAAGAAATTCATAATTGGATGAATTAGATAAAGTTCCACCTGTGGCAGCCAAAGTGGCTGAGCCGTCGCATTCTCCTTTACATGATGCAGACCCGATGATTGATGCAGCCGGATTCAGTTGAAGTTTATCAGGCTGATTGACCATGAAAAATACAGTATCTGAAGCACAACTGTTATTGTCAAACACAAGTACATAATTCAATCCTGCAGATAATTGAGTGGCATCATCTGTCAGGCCAGAGGAATTTATATTATCAGCCGGATTGGACCAGCTGAAATTAAAGGAGCTGGTTCCTGATGGATTATTGCTTACAATTGCGATAGCCTGACCGTCTGCTCCTCCAAAACAGCTTACATCAACAATATCACTATTGTTGACTTCAATTTCGATAGGTTCCGGATCTGTTAATGTAATGATTGTATCTTTTTCACATCCATCTGCATTTGTAATTGTGACTGCATAATCACCTGCCGACAAACCTGTACGTGGACATCCAATGATACTTTGATCTTCCCACTCGCATTCAAATGGACCGGTGCCACCTGCGAAGTTCAGGAAACTGATAGAGCCATCGATAGCTTCCACACATGATGGATTTTGAATATCCAGGTCAAATGTGATCTCAACGCCAGTTTCAAAAAGTTCAATAAACGTATCAATCCTGCATCCTGCATTATCACTCACAGTAAGAAAGTAAGTTCCGGCAGAAAGGGTAGTAGGGTTGCAATCTGTAATACCGGCATCTTCCCATTCACAAAAATAAGGTCCTACACCTCCCTGGAAATTTGCAATAAGTGCTTCTCCATTTGAAGACCCGACACAGGAAGGGTCATTTATAGCAATGTCGAAAGTGAATACGCCTGCAGGATCGATAAAGACTGTGTCGCTATCGAAACAGTTCATATTCGGATCATTGACATTCAGAATATATTCTCCCGGTGCAGTAAATGATAATGTTGTATTTGAACCAAGGACATCCCCGGCAGGATTTGTCCAGTTGTAGACCAGGATAGGATAGGTACTATTAAGGATATTGGCTTCCAGTGTTCCCTGACCGGTACCGTCACAATTGAGTGAATTGACAATGTCTATTTCAATATTCAGATTATCTCCAGGCATTATAGTAGCCTGGGTTTCCATAGTACATCCCAGATCATCAGTAACCATGACATTATAGACACCGGGTATTAGATTTTCAATAGAATCGTTATTTATTCCAGGTGCTATCGGCCAGTCATATGTATAAGGTGCCATACCTCCAGTTGCCTGGACAAAAGCTATCCCATCGTTGGCGTTGCAATCAGGAGAGACTCCCCCCGTTGTAAGAATAAGTTCTGTTGGTGGTTCATTGATAATAAAAAACGTATCCAGTTGACATCCGAGCGTCGTTTCTGTGATTGTAAGATTATAATATCCTTCTGGCAATGTGCTATCATAAAACAGTTCAACATTTCCTATGACTGATCCAACG
>JAHHJO010000540.1:0-5581 GCA_018680275.1 Bacteroidia bacterium | reverse complement strand
GTTAAAGGAGATCATTTTATCCTGGCTACCGGCCATTCAGCCCGGGATATTTACCACATGCTTCATTCCAGGGGATTGGCCCTGGAAACCAAGCCTTTTGCTCTTGGCGTCAGGATTGAACACCCACAGGCCCTGATTGATGAGATCCAGTATAACCAATTTCCAAGAGAAGAAAATTTACCTCCGGCAGCATACAAACTGGTATGCCAGGTAAAGGACAGGGGCGTATTTTCATTTTGTATGTGTCCGGGTGGTCTGATCGTACCTTCGGCTACTTCACCGGGAGAAATTGTTGTCAATGGTATGAGTTTATCCAAAAGGGATTCACCATTTGCTAATTCTGGAATAGTGACTGCCGTAGAATCAGAAGAATTGAAGCATATCGGTTTTGATGGACTATTTGGAAATATGAACTTCCAGGCTGAAGTAGAACAAAGCCTCTTTAAACATGGAGATGGAAGCCAAAAAGCGCCTGCTCAGAATATGATTGACTTCGTCAATGGCAAAACAATGCTGGAATTGAATGAATGCTCCTATATACCCGGGATCTACAGGGCGCCATTACACGAGCTATTGCCAGGATTCATATATGAAAGGCTGAAGGATGGATTGCTGCGATTTTCGCACAGGATGAAAGGCTACTATACAGACCAGGCCAATGTGGTAGCTGTTGAAAGCAGGACAAGCTCACCAGTCAGGATCCCAAGGGACAAAATAAATCTCCATCACCCTGATATATTCAATCTTTATCCCTGCGGGGAAGGAGCTGGGTATGCCGGGGGCATTCTTTCAGCTGCAATGGATGGTCAGAAAATCGCCGGTTATATTCACAGTCTCACAGATAGGTCCTGAAGAAACCGATTGATTTGATTGATCGTTTCTGATTTATTCATTCTGTGTCCTCTCCCTGAAGTCCGGATGAATTCACACTCTTTCCAGCTGCGGGCAATATGTGCACTATCCTCGACCGGGAGAACATCATCGTTTTCATCATGAATAAGAAGACATGGCAGATCTATAGCCTGAACCATGCGTTCAGCATCATAATAAGTAATTGGTTGTCCGTATTTTTTTTCAAACAATGAGATATAACTATCGCGGACCTTTTGATTTAATTCAAGCAGCTCGAAAAATCTTTGCGTGAAATTTTTAAGGTTTCCTGTTGGTGCTTTCAATATGATATGCTCCAGGTGTTTTCCCGACGTATAATGACTCAGGTAATATATTGTGGAATAGCCTCCAAAAGAATGTGCCAGTATAATGTGCATGTCAAATTCTTCAATGACGGCGTTAATAGCCATTGCATAATCAGGAGGTGTACAGGTTTTGCCGCTGGATTGACCATGGGCAGGTGCATCGATTGCAAAACAGTCATAGCCTGATTCGTTGAATTTTGTTATAAATGGCTTCCATCTGTAGGCATTGCTTTCCCAGCCATGTATGAGAAGAATCTTTTTACCCGCCCCGGGCCATCTGTATAATGGAATTTTATATTGACCTGTATTGTATTCCCGGATCTTTGCTTTATTAAGGTGCTCGATATGGTGTGGCTTAAGGATCTTGTTATGTGGTGTTTTAAACAGGGTCAAAGCTTTTTCAGCAGACTTCCGAGGGCTTACATAAGACAATGTATTCAGGTATAGGCTGTATAACTTCTTTAGTATTATAAACTTTAAGTTTTTCATTTAGTGATAAAATGATTTTATTTGATCAGTAATCGCTAAATTACTGACCTCGGTCAAAGCAAATGCAAACTTATGAAGAATGTGACGGACCTGATAGGAAGAATATTCATTGGTTTATTCTTTTTTTATGAAGCCATAGATACAATGGTGTTTTTCAAGCAAACAAGAGAAACTTTGACCTCATTGGGGATCAATTTCGCCCAGGACTGGCTGATCGTTGGTTCAATTATCATTCTCCTGGTAGGGGCTGTCATGGTGATCATAGGCTATTATGCCAATATAGGTGCCTTGCTGTTGTTTATTTACTGGTTTGTTTTTACAATGGTGGTTTATTCCTTCTGGAATGACAATTCTGATACTAAAAGCCTTACAATCAATTTCTTCATGAGGAATATGGCTCTGTGCGGTGGCTTACTCATTCTGATAGCCAATGGGGCAGGGCGCTGGAGTGTCAGGAGGATTCTCCATGTCATGCGATTGCCTAAATAGAAAACATGAGATCTTACGATTGGCTGCTATTTGATCTTGACAATACCATTCTGGACTTTAATGCAAGTTCTGTCATCGCATTCAACAGGATAATGGAAGATCTTGGCCTTGAAGAAGATCCGGAACTGGTACGTCGCTTCAAGAAATATAATTTACAGGTATGGGGAGAAATGGAAAAAGGTCTGATCGATCATCAACAGCTAAAATCCAAAAGATGGTCTTTGTTTTTTAATAGCATAAATATCCAGATGGATCCCGTTGAGGCAAACAATATTTATTTTGAACTCATAAAATCAAATCCGGTATTTGTGGATCATGCATTTGAAATCATTCAAAAGGGTAGTCTTTCCCATCAATTGATGATCATTACAAATGGCTTGTCTGAAGTTCAACGTCCAAGGCTGGAAATAACAAGACTCACAAACTATTTCAGGCACATCGTTATATCTGATGAATTGGGTCATGCCAAACCTCATAAGGCATATTTTGACCATTGTCATGATTTGATGAATGCACCGGCTAAGGAGAGGGTCCTGGTTATTGGAGATACTTTGCACTCAGATATTTTGGGAGGTAAGAATTTCGGGTACCATACATGCTGGTATAATTATTCAAACAATGAAAACGAAGGAGTTCCCACAGATTACGAAATCAAAGATCTAAGAGAGCTTGGAGGTATCCTGGAGATGGGAATGACTTAACTCACCACCACAAAATTTACAGTACATAGCATCGTCTTCATGTCCTTCTTTCAGACAATAAGAACATATTTGGGTTGTTATCCGCTTTCTTGTATGTCGTTTCTTGAAAGCTTCAGTAATTTCAGAAGTGACTATCCCAGTTGGTACAGCAATAACAGAGTAACCCAGAATCATAACAAGGGCTGCTATAAACTGTCCAAGCCAGGTATTCGGAGCAATATCACCGTAACCAACTGTTGTCAAGGTAACGATGGCCCAATATACACTACGTGGAATACTGTCAAAGTTTTCATTTCCCCCTGGAAGGAAGCCTTCGACGAGATACATGATACTTCCAAAAATGACTACCAGTATTAAAATAAAGGTCAGGAATACAATGATCTTGTTTTTTGAAGAAACCAGGGCTTTCATGAGGACCTGGCTTTCAAAGAGAAAATGACCCAGTTTGAAAATCCGGAAAATCCTGAGTAATCTTAATGCCCTTATGACTAGCAGACTCTGTGTGCCGGGAAGAAAAATACTGATAAATGTAGGCAGGATTGAGAGTAAATCGACCACCCCGTAAAACGAGAAGATATAACGATGTGGTCTGTGTACTGTATAAATCCTCAGGATATATTCAAATGTGAAGAATATGGTAAAAATCCACTCGAGCGCCAGGAAGAGATCATGATATTTTTGCCCGATTCCATTGACTGTCTCCAGCATTACAACGATCACACTCGCAATTATAAATACGAGCAATGCGATATCAAATACCTTACCTGCATTTGTATCTGCTTCGAATATGATCTCGTAAAGCCTTTCCCTTACAGGATGAAACTTTTCTTTGTCATGTTTGTATTTGGAGCTCACGATATAAAAATCGTATTTAGAAGTAAAAAAAAGAAAACTATACACCAACGATATTCTCGGGCGACGAGAATTTTATTTTTCTCGGCTTTTGGAATGACCCGGGCTAAATATGCAAGCAGGATGTATAGTCTTCTAAATATATATAGAACTCGAGGTTGTCAGAATAATTAAGATGATAGGCCAAATTTACATAATCACTTCATATTATAATAAATATTAATAGGTATTTTTTACATGAAATGTTTATAAATATATATTAATCAAATATGTATGTATTATAATTATTTGTAATATGTTATTTGAACCACCTTAAACCTACATTGAAAGTATGGGCTGTTCGTCCGGGAGTAGTATCGACAAAATATGTATACAGTCCTTCAATTTCCAGGAATTCTGTCAGGTAGTACTTCATCCCGGTACCTAATTGACCGAATGCTCCAAAACTGATGTCGGTATCTTTATCCAAATCAAACTGGAATTGAACTTTTTGTGCATAGTTCCCCAGGACATAAAATGTGGTTTTCGGATTAGGGTAGTAGCTGTAAATTCCGGTGAAGGGCACAAGAGCCTGCATAAAGTGGTTTTCTTTCCTCTGTACACCAGGTTTCAGATTTTCGATATGGAATCCAATATCGATGAACAAGCGTTTTTTAACAGAGAATTCCTTTTCGTACCATAGGTTATTGAAGATCTGTAAATTCTGGAAATCAAAATACCCGTATTCAAGGCTGCCTTCGGTATTATCCATGGGAACAAAATAAACAGCATGAAGAATATTGATATTTCCCCTGTCTTTGAATGGTTGATACTTTATCCTTGGTCCGATACCGGAGATACCAAATCTTGAAAAAGTCAGGGTTCCGTTATTGACATAATACGGCTGGTTTGAAAAATCCAAAGCACTGAATAAACCTACATTTCCCTGGTTGACACTCCGAAGTTTGATATCAAATCCAATATTGAAATTCTTGTTTGTTCCAATCAGCAATTGTATAAAAGAGGAAAAGAAATTTGATCTTAATCCATTGTCATCCTGTGTGTAGTAATTGTTGAAGACTTTAAGCTCAAATCCCCCCTTTCTGAACAACTTGGTAGGGTAGATGTACAGATAATCGTCAGTTGAAAGATCATTTAATTGCCAGTTATAATCCATATAATTAATTACATAATCGTCAGCTGCAACTCTTGTGATATATTCCTTGATCCATTCTCTGATATTGCCAAGCTGGTCAAAATCATCCTTGTTCCAGAAGAATATCCTGGAAAGAAAAAGTGTTTTTAGTTCATCCGAATAATTAATGACCTTGCTATCATTGAATGAATTGTAAATGTAGGATTCAAGTGATGAATTTTCTTCCAGGAACTGTAAGGGAGGACAGCTGATGGCACCACAATTAAGGAGCACATGTACCAGGGGAGTACCCGCATGTCTGACGATTAATTTTTCGAGAGCATCAAGACTCTTAAATGCCGGAGAAATACCAGGATCATCGGTAAAGAAACCTGGGATATCCATGACAGATTTTACAGGGTAGGCTTCTTTAATTTTATAAATGACCAGGAAATTGTAAAGATTTATCGAAGTCGAAACTGATAATTCTCCCGGTTTTTTATTCTTTAAACCACTTTTGCATATTTGATAAAGTTCATTGATGGATTGGCTGTTCATGCCGTCATAATCCAGCTTATCATTAATCAGATGCTTATCAAGGATCTGTTTAAAATTTCTGTTGAATACTTCTAGATCGGCTTGTGAAAAACCCGGGTAAAATAATATTGTCAGTATGCCAACAAGATAGTTTCTGAACATGGAACTAAATTAGTCCGAATAACGGAGTCATAAACCCTATC
>JAHHJO010000487.1:0-5352 GCA_018680275.1 Bacteroidia bacterium | reverse complement strand
AACAGAGATTTTACAACAGAAGTTGAAGTTGGCGATTATATTGTATGGCAGGGAAAACCTAAGGATTCGGGTAGAAAAAATGATACGGTTATTATTACTAGTATCATTCACCAAGCAGGCCCTAACTTTTTTCCTCAAGACACGCTTGAAGGCGATAATCAGGGAAGAGTTCCAGGATACATTGACTCAGGAAAAGAACAGGAAGTATCAAAATACAATTTGCAATTTGAGGTAATTAATAACGGAGTAAAAATCAATGAAACATTTGTGATTGATCCTAAAATAAGGATAAAGAAAAGATAGGTTAAATTCAAAATCCAAGAGTCGATATGTTCTTGTCAAGTTTTACTTTAAGGCTTTTAATCAGTAGTCTTAGCATTTTTGTAATTGCTATAATACTTCCGCTCAATCTATGTAGCCAAAATCAAAAGCTTGCTGATAGCCTTGAGATCATCTATAAATCTGGCGTTTATCCGAAATCAGAGAAATTAACAATTTTAAAAAAGATCGTAGATAATCAGGCTGATGTTGACCAGGCGATCAATTATGCAGATATCCTATTAAAAGAAGCACAAGCCCTTGATTCTGTATACTATGTTGTCTCAGCTTACCTGGAGATAGGGAATGCGCATAGGCTTCGAGGTGATTATTTCGATGCTTTGGAGACTTTTTTTAAAGCAGCTGAAATTGCGATTGCAGAAGAAAACACGCTGGACCTGGCCTTGACTCAAATCGCGATAGCTGATGTTTATTCAACAACTGATGATCATGAAAATGCACTGAGTTATTATGAAAAAGGCATAAAAACGCTCAGAAGATCAGACGACTCTATCGGTTTGGCTTCAGCCTTATTAAATATTGGAGATGAATATTTTAATATAGGAGAAGATGAAAAAGCAATGAGCTATTACAGGGAATCCGGTGAAATCTTCAAAAAGCAAAATTTTGAACTTGGAAGTGCGTACAATTTAGGAAACATTGGTCTAATACATGCCAGGCAGGGTAACCATGCAAAGGCTGAAGATCAAATTAACGAGGCAGTGACAATTCTCGAGAAACTAGAAGATTATTATCCTATTTGTGTATACTACACATATTTATCAGACATTTACTCTGATCAGGGCAATATCAAAAAAAGCCTTGATTACGTACACTACAGTTTAGATCTTGCTGAAAAATACGGACTCAAGCAGGAAATCAGTAATGCCCACCTTAAATTGTCAGATCTTCATATGGATGTCAACGAAGTCGAAGAAGCTTTTGACCATTTTAAAGATTACATATCATATAGAGACAGTATTACCAATCTTCAATCTGTGCAGGAAAGAGCAAGGCTGCAAAAAGATTTTGAGCTGTCCCAGAAACAGGTGGAAGTTGATCTTCTAAATCAGCAAAAAGAAAATCAACGTATCACAATATTAGCCACAGTCATTACTTTAGGATTGATTGTGTTACTTGCCATTGGATTATTTCGAAGAAACAGGTTCATACATAAAACAAAAGAAATCATTGAATCTGAAAAAGAAAGATCAGATAAGCTACTTTTAAATATACTTCCGGAAGAAACGGCCCATGAATTAAAGGAATATGGTCGTGTACAAGCAAAACGATTCAATTCTGCAACAATTTTGTTTACGGATTTCGTTGGTTTTACTTCTCATTCCGAAAATTTAGCCCCGGAAATTCTTGTTGAAAGCATAGATTATTACTTTTCTGCATTCGATGATATTGTTGAAAAATATGACCTTGAGAAAATAAAGACTACCGGAGATGCTTTTATTTGTGCAGGAGGACTTCCTTTCGAGACCAATGATCATGCAATCAGGATAGTCCATGCTGCAATTGACATCATTGCATTTGTTGAAGAATCGAAGCAGGATGAAAATTCAGATAATATAAAATTTGATATCAGGGTTGGAATCAATACCGGACCTGTGGTAGCAGGGGTCGTCGGTACTAAAAAATTCGCATATGACATCTGGGGAGACACCGTCAATGTAGCTTCAAGACTGGAGTCCTCATCACTTCCAGGGAAAATCAATTTATCAGAAGACACGTTCGAACTTGTCAAAGATCATTTTACTTTTGATCCGAGGGGTCCTATACCTGTAAAAAACCATGGTAACATAAATATGTATTTTGTGCTCGACAGGATTAAGGAATTTGAGCTCCTTGAATTATAAAATAAATTCTTTTAGTCCATTTTGATGTAATCTTCTATGAAAGGCCGGAATAAACAGGAATGGATAAATGCTGGATATCATATGATATCCGAACTTGGATTTAATCATTCAAATATTGAATCGATCGCAAGATCCATCAATAAGAATAAATCCTCCTTTTATCATTATTTTGGCGATTGGGAAATATTTGAAGAGTCACTACTGGATCAGCATTTAAAAGCTGTCAATCAATTCTCGGCAGATGCCAAACTATGTGAGAATATTATCCCGGACATGGTCAATTTATTTGTCCAGCACAAAGACGATTTCCTGTTTCATAAACAGCTCAGAATCTACCGGAAAAACAAAACGTATAAAAACTGCTTCGAATCAGCATACAGGATATACGAGGATGCCATTATCACTAAATGGACTTCCTTCATTAAACTGGATGAGCAGACCCTCCTGGCAAGAAGAATACTGAATTTGATCAGTGAAAACTTTTTACTTCAAATCACTCCTGAGAACTTCAATTATGACTGGTTAAAAAACTATCTGATAAACATTGCTGACCTGTTGGTTGAATTGACAGTCCAGGCCAAAAAATGATCATTTAAACGGCACCGTCTAATAATTCCTGATTCTAATAAATAGATTAGTATAAAATATCTTTTAATAAATGAGCATTGTATCAAGCAATCTGAAAGTCAGGGAGATAATCCACCAGGTCGTCAATGATCCTGAATACAGGAATGTTTCATATGTCCCCCTCATATCATATCACCAATTGGCTTTGATCCTGTTAGCTTATACTGGTGTATTCGGCAGTATTGCTTTGCATATATTCGGCGGAATTAACATTGTAATATTCTACCCCTTGATGATGTTATCCTTTTATACTGCCTTTACACCACTGCATGATGCCACCCACAAGGCGGTATCTTCCAATAAACTTATTAATGATTTCCTTGGAACACTTTCAGGATTTCTCATTTTCCCTGTTTCCAATGCCATAGGCTATCGGTATTTGCATATGGCTCACCACAGGTACGTTGGAGATAAGGACCTGGATCCTGATGAACCCATGGTGACTATTCCAACAAAGTATTTCCCATTAGGATATATCGTACTGCTTTTCCCTGACTTCATTTGGGTGCATTGGCTGCTTTTTAAAGCATGGAAAAGAACACCTGTCAAGACACGAATCAATGTTCTTGTAATGATTGGTGGAAACGTTATCTTTCACATCGCATGGTTTCTCAGTCCATTCTGGTATGAATACCTGGTCCTTTTCTTTATACCAAATCGATTGGGGATAACATATACAGCCTTCACTTTTGCCCATAGCCCACATCCTGAAGGTTTGAAATGGAATGATTTTCCTTTTGATACAACATTCATACTGAAAGGCAAAAGTCTTTTCCTGAAAACACTATTCGGACAGGAACATCATGCCATGCATCATTTCCTGCCACACATTCCATGGTACAAATATTTTAAGGTCTGGGATCTGGCTAACGGTGTTTTCAAAAAACAGTCTATCCCGGAGAAATATGTTTTTTCAAAACCGGATATTCATCATAAGGATAAATTGATTCATAAAAGAAATGAACTAATAAAACCAATTCTCAAGGTCAGAATTGCTTCAATTAATGAAGTAACCAGCAATGTCAAGTCATTCTCATTTTTATCGGCAACAAATGATGTACTTCCGGAATTTACCGCAGGATCCCATATTGATGTTTACTTACCCAGTGGACTCAAAAGATCCTATTCAATCATAAATCCTCCATTTGAAAGAGACAATTATCAGATAGCGGTTAAACTAGAACTAAATGGCAATGGAGGATCCAGGGAAATGCATGAACAGATTTCCCAGGGAGACATTATCGAAATATCCCACCCGAAAAACAATTTTGTACTCTATGAAAATGCCAAAAAGTACATCCTGATATCAGGTGGAATTGGAATCACTCCTTTGATATCCATGGCACAGAAACTGACTGAACTCGATAAATATTTCGAATTTCATATTTGTTCCAAAAACAAAGAGGACATACCATTTCAATATGAACTTTCAAATTGGACATTCGCACCGAATATTGAAATACATCTTGATAAGCATGGAAAATCATCCATGGATATCGATAAGATATTATCTGAACCTGAAGGCAATACACTAATCTATGTATGCGGTCCGGCAGGATTCAATAGATGGATCAGGCAAACTGCTAAAGAGAAGGGATGGTCAAGAGAGCAAATTAAAGAGGAGCTTTTCTCAAATGAAACTGAAGGAATAAGGGGATCAAAAGAATTTGAACTCGTCCTTCATAAAAGCAAGAAGTCGATAACTGTCAAGAAAGATGAAACGATAATCGATGCCCTTCATCTTAATAACATCAAAGTTGACTACACTTGTTTGCAAGGAACCTGTGGAACTTGTTTAACAAAAGTGATCGATGGAAAAATTGATCACAGGGATGCTGTATTAAGTGAAGAGGAAAAAAAGACAAACAATATCATGTGTCTCTGCGTTTCCAGAGCGAAAGATAACAACCTTGTTATTGACTTGTAAACAGAATATGCAGATGCCTTATTTTTTCCGAATAGTTCGTATCAACTCAAGTGTGTCACCAACTTTCTTTTGAAGTTCCTGAAAGGAACGGGTAGCAAGTATATCTTTTGAAATCAGCTTTGAACCCATACCAACACAGACCGCTCCTGCATCAAACCATCCTGTCAGGTTTTCTTGAGTGGGACTCACACCGCCTGTAGGCATTACCTTTGTCCAGGGTTGTGGGCCTCTGATGCCTTTAATGAAACCCGGGCCATAAATACCTCCAGGGAACAACTTCACAATTTCGCAACCCAATTCTTCAGCTTCACATATTTCACCAAGGGATCCACATCCTGCCGACCATAAGACTTTCCGCCTGTTACATGCGATGGCAATATCCTTTCTTAAAACAGGAGTCACGACAAAATTAGCGCCTAACTGCATATACAATGAAGCACTGGCAGCATCTGTGACAGAGCCAACACCCATGATCATGCCTGGCAATTCTTTTGTAGCATACTTATTCAGCTCACCAAAAACCTCGAATGCAAAATCACCACGGCTCGTAAACTCCATCAATCTTGAGCCTCCATCATAACAGGCTTTCAATACTGACTTTGCCAGGTCTATATC
>JAHHJO010000349.1:0-3265 GCA_018680275.1 Bacteroidia bacterium | reverse complement strand
AAGTATTGATAAAGGCCAACAATTCCAGCTATAAAGTCAATCTGGAAGCATGGGGTCAGAATGCAAATTACTTTCCAGGAAGGGATGCTGCCGGAAGGGTCAATTACGTCAGTTGTGATCTCCAGGAATGGAGATGGGATGATCCAAGACCCTATGTTATCTATGGTGCATTAATCGTTGACAGTTGTCGACTCGTGATCCCAGAAGGGCAAAGCGTCTATGTACACGGTGGAATAGCCATAAACGAATTGGGAATTTATAATGACGGACTGATCCTGTTTCTCCAAAATGCTTCACTCCAGACTGAAGGAACAGCTGAAAACCCTGTTATTTTCAGGAGTGACCGGCTTGAAGAAGAATTTCAGGAAACCCCCGGCCAGTGGGCAGGAATAATTCTGAATGCAGGAAGCGATAACAACATGCTGAAGCATACCAAAATCATGCATTCCATTGTCGGTATATCTGTAGATTCAACATCATCTCTGAGAATGGAGCAATGTGAAGTCGCTTATACTTCCGGAAACGGGATAGCTGCTTCACATGCCAGTGTATATGCTCAAAATTGTCTTTTTTACAGCAATTTGTCCAGTGGTGCAAGTTTGAACTTTGGAGGATCCTACATATTTAACTACTGTACTTTCGTCAATACTGATAACCAGGATAATGCAATAAGTATGAATAACCTGAAATGTACAGATCCTCTTTGCCAGGGTGAAATTCTTGTCAATCCGCTCTATGCTGAATTCAACAATTGTATCATTGCAGGTAATGATGATGATGAAATAGGCCTGCTGGATGCTACAGATGGTTCTGACCCGGCTTTTTTTTCATATAGTTTTAATAATTGTATTGTTGCTGTCAATGAATTACTGGATCCAGATGCCTTCCCGAACTTTTTTGACAATTGCAATGATTGTATCAACTATGATACTCCTGATTCGCTTTTCATAGATCTTGACTTTTATGACCTCCATCTTGATACAATGTCGATTGCCATAGATAAAGCCATGCCTATAATTCCTATAATATCAGATTTAGAAGGTAATCCCAGGGAATCCAATCTTCCAGACATCGGGTGCTACGAATTCCAGAAATAATTTAGTTTTCGTATTCTTCAAAGCGAACAAATGCAAGCAGGATGATGCCTGCCAAAAAGAATAATGCAACAGAAAGAACCGAATAGCGCATGTTATTTGTAATCTGGTTCACTATTCCAAAAACAAAAGTTCCTGCGACTACAGCCAGTTTGGTCAGCACATCATAAAAGCTGAAATATGATGTTAATTCTGATTCATTTTCATCTATCATCTTGGAATATGAGGACCGCGACAGCGACTGGATTCCACCAAGTACCAGGCCTACAAATGCGCTTAATACGAAAAAGAATGTTTTGCCTGTGGTCAGGTAAGCCCCAAAACAAACAAATATCCAGATAACCAATTGGATCATCAAAGAAATCTTGTTTCCCGATTTACTTGATATATAAGCAAACAAATAAGCACCTGCCATCGCAACCAGTTGCAATAATAATATAACAACGATCAGTTCTGAACTTGTAAAATTCAATTCTTCCTGGGCAAAAATACTGGCAAGGTAAACCACAACATTGACTCCTGCGATATAGAAAAAATAGGCCATCAGGAAACGAGTGATATTGACATCCTTGATGATTTCCCTGAATACGGCATTTACTTCTTTTATTCCTTTGGAGACAAAGGACCACTTCAATTGCTCATTCTTATCCTTTGGGAGTCTTTTAAATGTAATTTGCGCAAATCCCAGCCACCATACACCGACCAGCAGGAATCCAATACGTATGGGCAGGGTCTTGGATTCAATACCAATTGACGGTCCATACTGGATCATGACGAGTATAGCTATAAGCAGTAAAACACTGCCAAAATATCCATAGGCATATCCTTTTGCACTTATCCTGTCATATTGATCTTCAGTCGCTATTTCCGGGAGGTAAGCATTATAGAAAACAATGCCGGCACCAAATCCGATAGTTCCCAGGATAAAAGCGATTGTGGCAAATAATGTGTCTTCCGGTCCGTCAAAAAAGAAAAGTGACATACAGGCGAATGCACCGAGGAATGTAAAAAACTTAAGAAATATCAGTCTGCGCTTTCCATAATCTGCAATTCCTGAAAGCATTGGAGACATTATTGCTATTAAAATAAAAGCCAGAGACACCGAGAACGAATACAATGCGTTGCAGTCAATCTGCATATTGAGTACATTGATATTATCAGGTGTGATGGAAGAAAAATAAGGAGGAAAAACTGCTGTTGAGATGACAAGTGCATAGGCTGAATTGGCCCAATCAAAAAGAGCCCAGCCCTGAATTGTTTTCTTGTCGTTTTTGAGTTGAATTGCTTCTGACATTTACTCAGTAAAATAGTAATTAATTAATCAAGCAGGAGATAAATTCTAAATTTGTTAAAATGAAATGAGACGTTAATATTATGTCTGCGTCCTAATACTATAAAGCTTAAAAATGAATATTGCCATCCTTTCCCGTAATCCGGCACTATACAGTACCCAGAGCCTGGCCCGTGCAGCCAGGTTAAAGCATCACTTTGTCAGGATTATTGATTACATGAACTGTGATCTGATTATTTCTGATGGTGATCTGAAAATTTCTTATCATGGCCAGGTACTCAAGGATATTGATGCTATCATTCCACGTATTGGCGCTTCGGTTACAAATTACGGCGCAGGAGTGATCAGGCACTTTGAAGAAAAAGGAATATTCACGACTTTAAGCTCTGATGCGCTTATCAAAGCACGGGATAAGCTGAGTTGTCTACAACTGTTATCTTCCAAGGGATTGAAGGTACCAAAATCGATCATTTCCAATAACAGTCTTATGTACAGGTCCCTTCTGGACAATTTTTCGGGAAACGAAGTGGTTGTTAAGCTGATCAATGGTACACATGGTGTAGGTGTTATGCTTGCTGAAAACAAAAGCCAGGCAGAATCCATCCTCGAAGCATTCAACAGAAGCAGGCAAAAAGCAATGATGCAGGAATTCATAAAGGAATCCAAAGGTGCAGATATCAGGATATTTATTGTAGATAATGAAATCGTAGGATCGATGAAAAGACAGGCGAAAGCAGGAGAATTCAGATCTAATTTACACAGAGGCGGCAGCGCCAATATCGAGCGAATAACTGACGTGGAAAAAGATGTGGCCCTTAAAGCTGTTAATTACCTTGGATTAAAAGTTGCCGGCGTGGATATGCTTCGGTCTAACCGGGGT
>JAHHJO010000037.1:0-2320 GCA_018680275.1 Bacteroidia bacterium | reverse complement strand
ACCCAAAATAATCACATGTTTCAAACGATGCACTATCAAGCGTGGTTCATCCGTTGCGATGAACCCAAAATAATCACATGTTTCAAACGATGCACTATCAAGCGTGGTTCATCCGTTGCGATGAACCCAAATCATAATACATGTTTTCAATCCATGTATTAGCTGGCGTGGTTCAATGAACCCGAATTTACTTACCTGTTTTCATGCCATCATTGAATCCTTTCTCTATGACAGGAATTCCTTTATCCATCCATTCAGGTAGAGGGGCATCCATTAAGAAATGATCAAAGAATTGAGACAATCTTTTGTTAAAATCAAGGCGATTGTGTCTTTTCACGGGCCAGTGTGGTTCATCGTTATAATTAAGTAACCAGGCCGGTTTTCCCAATCTTCTCAAAGCCACAAAATATTCGATACCCTGGTACCACGGCACAGCACCGTCCTTGTCATTATGCAGGATCAGAACAGGGGTCTCGACTTTGTCTATATTGAAAATGGGTGAATTCTCGAGATATAGATCAGGCCGCTCCCAGAGGGTAGCACCCAAGCGGGATTGTGTTTTTTCATACTGAAACATTCGACTCATCCCGGTGCGCCAGCGGATACCACCATAGGCCGATACCATATTCACAACAGGTGCCCCGGCTTCAGCGCATTTAAACCTGTTGGTTTTTGTAAGGAGATGGGCGATCTGGTAACCACCCCAACTGTGTCCTTGCAAAGCCATTCGAGATTTATCTACAACCCCCATTTCCAAAACGGCATCAACACCTGTCATGACAGCTTCATAACAACTCTTCCCGGGATAACCGATATCATATTTGATGTCCGGGTTAAAAATGACATATCCGCGATTACTGTAGTAGGCGTAATTGATGGTTGATCTGTGCGGGTATGGAGCACGGTGCCGGTGCAGACCTTGTGAATTGCGTTCATAGAAATTGACAATCAACGGATACTTTTTGGAGGGATCAAACCCGGGTGGTTTGACAAGCAGCCCTTCTACTTTTTCTCCTTTGCTGTTTTGCCAGTTTATCAATTCAATAGAACCCCATCCATAATCTGCCTGTTGTGGATTGGCATTGCTTATTTTTTTTGAAGAAGAGAACTTTGTATCGCTCAAAATCAAATCTGGGAATTCTTTAAAGGACGCCCTGGTATAGATGATTTCGTCACTGTTTTTTGCTTTGGTAATATTCGTGGTATAACTATATGGTCCTTTGGATAGAGGTCTCATAAAATGAGTTTCCAGGTTTAAAAAAACATACCCGCTGGATTTGTCTTTTTCGTCAAAGACCTTTAGCAAAATAGTTGTATCGCCCGGGTAATGTTCGATCTCACGATCTAGACGAATATGTCTGTATCTAAGTTTGCTTTGTCTGCCTCTTGTCAGATTAATAGGCTCCTGGATACCAACTGGATCTACCTTCCATAAGTCATACTGATCATAAACCAGTAAATATTTATCATCTGAGGTCCATCCCAGCATACCGCTGGATCTGGGGTCCATTGGTCTGTCGTTTAATTCATCATAAAATCCATTGGTAGTTACTCTTTTTGTCAAGTGGTCATTTACATGATAACACATCCAGGAAGTATCCGGTCTGCTGTACCAGTATGCATATTGATGACCGGGTGACATTCTTGGTGATCCATGGATTTTAGTCCCAATTTGCTTTTTATTTCCAGTATTGAGATTTGTTATAAAGACATCTTTGAAAGCATAACCAAGCGAGGAAATATATTGCTGGTATGGCAATTCCGTATAGCTTATAGTCAAATCACCTTTGGTTTTTGGTGACAACATGACCTCGGGTGTATTTTGATCCCCCAATACAGCGAACTTTTTTGTTTCTTCAGAATATGCTACCGGGTAAGACCTCTTTTTTTCCCTGGATAGACGGGATTCCTGTTGTGTGTAAAGCAATCCGTCCTTATAGTTCCAAATTTCAACTTCAACCTTTTCCTCTTCTAGAATTGTTGAATCTTCCTCGAATGGAACAGGTGCGATTCCAAAAAATATCCTTCGGTTATCTTCGGAAAATATGGGAGTGTATTCACTGCTGAGTTGCCATCCCTCAGTTATCATTTCTGAATCCCTGTTCACCAGAACCTTCGTTTCATTATCGCTTTCAGACCAGTAAAATAATTCCAGTGGTCTTGCATGCGCTTCAGTTGTATCCCGGTCTGCGATAAATGCAACACGATTTCCTTCCTGGTCAATTGAAAATCCGGTGTATTCACCTTTTTCATGTTGAATTTTATTTTCATTCCCAGACTCACAGTCCAATAGAAAGATAAGGTCATTCCGGATACTATC
>JAHHJO010000584.1:0-3355 GCA_018680275.1 Bacteroidia bacterium | reverse complement strand
CATTAGCTTATCGCATCGGATTAGCCTGCGGTTTAAGCCTTTTTTGACGTGTGGTTTAAACCACACGGTCTAAACCCCATCTCTTTTTTTCAACAAATGCAAAATCACTTGTAAAAATGTAGTCAGCGTGTTTGTCTTCAGGCGGGGACGATTGAAGAAACCAATCAAGTAAATGAAAATTACTGACTTGCCTACCATTTAAATGGTAGGCTATTTCTTGGGCATTAGCTTATCGCATCGGATTAGCCTGCGGTTTAAGCCTTTTTTGACGTGTGGTTTAAACCACACGTCCTAACCCCGTTTCTTTTCTTCCACAAATGCAAAATCACTTGTAAAAATGTAGTCAGTGTGTTTGTCTTCAGGCGGGGACGCCTGAAGAAACCTGGAGGTATGATAAAACCTATGACCCAACCGGTTGTTTTAGGCGTCCTCGCCTAAAACCATCTGTTCTCTTTTATCCAAAACCCGACTCAGCTTTCCTCCTTCACTTCTTCCCATTGATCCAATTGGTTTAAGAGATATTTTCATGGAAAGGCCAATACTTTCTTTGATATGGTGTTTGAGTGTATCTGCCAGTGACCTACTGGCGTCATCAACACCTTGAGCTACTTCAACAGCTACTTCAATATTGTCCATATTTCCATTTCGGGTCACAATCAACTGGTAATGCGGTTCAACGAAATCCATTTCATTAATTACTTCTTCAACCTGGGTGTGGAACAGATTGACGCCCCTGATAATCAACATATCATCAGCACGGCCTTTGATTGAAGACATTTTGATATGCGTCCTTTTTCCATTTGGATCATAATTTATAGAGCAAATGTCATTAGTCCAGTATCTTAAAAGCGGAAGGGCTTCTTTAGTAAGGGTTGTGAAAACAAGGACACCCTCTTCACCATACGGCAATACTTCACCAGTATCTTTATCTACAACTTCAGGATAAAAATGATCTTCCCATATATAGGACCCTGTACCCTTCTCTTCTACATCTTCCCGCGATACACCTGGACCAATAATTTCACTCAGCCCATAAATATTGGATGCTTTAAGTCCAAGTCCATTTTCAACCTGTACCCGAATGGCTTCGGTCCATGGTTCTGCGCCTAAAACAGCATATTGCAAAGACAAGGATTCCGGAGATATACCTCTTTTGGAAAATTCATCCGTCAACCTTTGAGCATAAGAAGGTGTACAACTGATCACATCAGGTTTGAAATCCTGGATGAGTCTCACTTGCCTTTCGGTCATACCTCCTGAAACAGGAATCACTGCCATTCCTAGTTTGGTGGCACCGCTATGTACCCCCAAGCCTCCGGTAAACAAACCATATCCGTAGGCATTGTGAAGTTTCATGCCTGGTCTTGCACCTGCACAATACAAAGATCTTGCTACAACCTCATCAAACATATCCAGATCATTTTGGGTATATGCGACAACAGTTGGTTGCCCCGTCGTCCCGCTTGATGCGTGGATCCTTCTGACTTCTTCCATTGGTGTTGCCAACAAATCAAAAGGATAATTATCCCGCAGGTCAGATTTCCTGGTGAATGGTAAACTGGAGATATCTTCTATGCTCTTGATATCTGAAGGATGTATGCCTTGATTTGTAAATTTATTCCTGTAGAAAGGAACATGCTCATATTGCCTGGTGAGCATTTGATTTAATCGATTACTTTGAATCTGTCTCAATTCATCATGAGACATTTTTTCAATTTGAGGATTATACATATTGTCCGTTTACAGGGTAATTAAATTCAAGGACAAAGGAAGCATTAGTTAAACAAATAATCCTATAAAGAGTTCTTAAAGAACTACTTTGAGCTTAATTTATTTTAACCCTCATATCTGTCTTGGGAATACTAAAATAAAATGTAGCCCCTTCACCAGGTTTGCTTTCTACCCATATTATTCCTCCCATTTTTTCAACGATCTTTTTACATATCGACAATCCAAGTCCTGAACCTTCGTGTTCAGTCCTGATATGCAGTCTTTGAAACATTTCAAAAATTTTACTTTGCTCTGACTTTTTAATACCATATCCATTGTCAGCAACTTTGAATACAGTTTTGTCCTCATATTCAAGGAAGTCAATAAGGATATATGGAGAAGGATCATCATTATATTTCAAACCATTTTCGATAAGGTTTTTGAATAAAGAAAACAACTCGCTTTTGTGCGCTTTGACAACAGGTAATTTTCTCTGGATTATTACTCTTGCAGACTTTTTATTGATTGTTTCTGATATAAGTGTTCTGATCTGATGAATTATAATATTAGGATCAACTTCATCATAGGCGATTTGCTCGTTTTCTACTGCAATAACTTCCAGGGTATCCCTGACCAGGTTGCTCATATGACTGGCATTCGAAGTAATAATATCAAGGTATTCAACACTGTTGTCGTATTCTTTTTCATTGAAATTATCCTTGAGAATTTCCCCAAAGCCAATTATATTATTTAATGGCTCTTTCAGATCATGTGATGCGGCATATGCAAATCTTTCGAGTTCTGTATTTTTCTTTTGTAATTCATCCAAAAGGCGCTCCCTGGTATGCTCGTAACCAAATACATCTTTTTGATTAAAATATATAAATAGGCTAATCACAGCCATTATGCTTGAAAAAATAATTATGGAACCGAAAAGGTTGGAAGAGATTGGATTGTAATCAAAATGATGATGAACATGTACCAGGCAATAAATTCCCAGAAAAACATTCCAGGCCACACAGAGAAACTTTGAAAAGACCTGTCTTTCGAAAAATATAAACCCAATAAATGAAATAGCAAAAAATATTGAATGCTCTCCATGAACTCCACCCTCCCTGCACATCAGAAGTGCCACTGAAATCGGAAAAATAAAGCAAGCGATATATCGTGGAAGCAGGTAATTTCCTTTAAAATGAAACAAAAAACAAATACTAATAATAAATATGATCCTTATCTGAGGAATCACAGTTTGCTCAAAAAAGAAATACCTTGAAACCATAAGTAACAATGTGACAAATACACAAATAAACAGGAGCTTGTTTAAAAGTCTGACTTTAATCTTTTCAGACCATTGCAAATGATCATAGGCACCAATATTTACAATATATCCCCAGGCTTTAGGCCACACAATTTAAATATTAAAAAAATCAAATATGTAATTTAATACTTATTCAGTATTATGAGAATTGCTTTCTATACTAAGCTAGTTATTATTGATTCAAATTTAGCATTTGACCTTTCAAACTCTTTTTAAAATTGAATAATACTTAAGTCATAACCGGATCATGAAACATAAGATCATCAAAAAAATATTTGACAAGTATGCCCTGGGCTATGCTAAGAAATATGCAGACCAGCTTATATA
>JAHHJO010000255.1:0-3308 GCA_018680275.1 Bacteroidia bacterium | reverse complement strand
GTGCAGAGCAGACTTATACATCGTATAATGGATTACCATCTACGGCACTGATTGCTGGTACCAATGTTTTAGCCGTAGAAGTACATCAGCGTGATGAGACAAGTAGCGATATTGGATTCAATCTTTCTTTGAATGCAGGATCACCACCGGGGCAACCTGATGTTGTTCGAGGACCATATTTACAGATAGGGACTTCCACCAGTGTTGTCGTCAAATGGAGGACGGATAATCCTTCAGACTCAAAAATCACTTATGGAACCAGTCCCGGAAATCTAAACCAAAGTGTTACAAGTGGTACTTCTACTACCGAGCATGAAATGACGATTTCCGGCTTATCACCTAATACAACATATTATTATACGATCGGTACTTCCATTGGTCCAATTGAAGGAGGAACAGCAGATTATTCTTTTACAACTTCTCCGGTTCCCGGAACCAATCAGCCTGTCAGGGCATGGGTCTTGGGTGATTGTGGAACAGCTGATGGAAATGCAGCTGCTGTAAGAAATGCATATGAGAATTATGTCAACACAAATTCCTTGCATACGGATATGATACTTATGCTTGGAGATAATGCTTATAACAGTGGAACTGATTCAGAATACCAAGCTGCTGTATTTAATATGTACACCAATATGTTGCGGAAAGCAGTACTCTGGGCTTGCCCCGGGAATCATGATTATGGAACCATAAATGCCTATCTGAATATTTTCACACAACCAACCAGCGGACAAGCTGGAGGCATTGGATCAGGCACTGAAAGGTATTATTCCTTTGATTATGGAAATATTCATTTCATATCTCTTGATTCTCACGGATCACCTAGAAATGTGGGAGGAGCTCAATACAATTGGTTACAAAATGACTTGAATAATACCACTGCTGACTGGATAGTAGCTTATTGGCATCATCCAGCTTATACAAATGGAAGCCACAATTCAGATTCGGAATCTTTCTTAATCCAGATGCGTGAAAATTTCCTGCCTCTTCTTGAAGCCCATGGTGTGGATCTGGTGTTAAGTGGACATAGTCATTCCTATGAAAGAACCTTCTTGCTTAATGGGCATTACGGTTATTCTAATTCTCTTACCGGTTCTATGATACTTGATAACGGAGACGGTGATCCGACAGGTGATGGTGCTTATGACAAAAACGGAAGTGGAGACGGCGCAGTATATATCACGGCAGGTAGTAGTGGGAAAATATCAGGAGTGAGTTCATTTCCTATGATGTACACCTGGCAAAATGCCTTGGGATCTGTGGTTATTGAAACTCAAAATGATGAAATGCGTGTCAGGTTTTTAAGAAGCAATGGATCCTTTACAGATGATTTCACAATCACCAAAGATATTAGCAACCAGGCACCTATTGTCCTGGATGATTCTGAAAGTTCATTTCAGGGTGTTGCTGTAACGGTTGATGTATTGGATAACGATTCCGATCCAAACAGTAACATTGACAATAGCTCTGTTTCCATAATATCAGCTCCGTCAAAAGGAACGATTAATAGCATTAATCCTGCAACGGGTGAAATAACATATACACCCTTTCCAAACGCTACAGGAAACGATGTTTTTACGTATGAAGTTTGCGATGATGGAGTCCCTTCACCAGTATTATGTGGCCAGGCAAATGTGACCATAAACATCCTTGTCAATACTGCTCCAGTTGCATATGACGATAACGGCAATACAAATGAAAATACGAACCTGGTAATTGATGTTGTAAGTAACGATACAGATGCAGAAAACAACCTGGACCCTGCATCTGTCCAAATTGTAAGCAACCCTTCAGACGGAACGATAACAAGCATCACACCTTCCGGAATTATCACTTATCAGCCAAATACCAATTTTACCGGATCTGATTCTTTTAGTTATTCAGTAGATGATGATTTAAACGAAACAAGTAATATCGCTACTGTTTTTGTGAATGTGAATCCGAATATTACCCCGGTGGCAAATGATGATGTGGCAAGTACAACAGAAGCTACCAGCATTCTTATTCCAGTATTTGTGAATGATACAGATGTAAATAATGACCTGGATCCTACGAATTCCAATACGGCCGGTCTTCAACAAGCTTTGCATGGGACTGTTACTTTTGTTTCCGGAGTGGGGTATTCATATTTACCGGATTCAGGTTTCAATGGCACTGATCGATTTGAATACGAAGTCTGTGATTTGAGTAGTCCGAATCCATTATGTGATATTGCAGTTGTTGAAATCTTTGTTGATTGTATTGATTCTCCTAATCAAAACATTATTAAAGGGACCGTCTACGAAGATGCTGATGAAAATGAAGCATTCGAATATGAAGTCGGGCAAAACGGTGTAGAAGTGTCTATATATAGCGATGAAAATGGTGATGGAGGAGTAGATAATGGTGATGTACTGTTGGCTACACATAATACTGACAATGACGGTAATTATTCTTTTACTGTGAACCCTGTATTTACAACGAATGGATCAACCAATGTCTTGGTAAATAATGACCTGGACGATGCCTGGGAGAAGAACAACGGTGATATGGAAAATGACAAGAACAATCATGAAATGGGAAAAAACAATACCTTGATTGGGCTGCGTTTCAGAAATGTAAATATTCCGGCCAATGCCATCATTACTGATGCCCGCTTAATATTCAAAGCATCAGGCGATGAAGATAATACGCCTTCATCTGTAAATATTTACGGGGAGCTTAGTACGACACCGGCTGTTTATAACGAAGTTGATTATGGTATCAGCAGTAGAAGCAAAGGGTCATCTGTGGCCTGGAATATGGGTGAATGGGTTAAAAACCAATTCTATACCAGTCCGAATATTTCAGGAGCACTCCAGGATGTTATTAATCTTGGTGGTTGGGCTGCAGGCAATAATTTAGCGTTTATCCTGGAAAGCACAGGATCCCAAAGAAGGAAATTTTTTAGCCATGATGGAAACGATCCTGTAGAATTGACTGTGGATTACGAAGTTCCGGGACAGGCAGAATATAAATATGTCCTGTCCATCGATCCTGGAACTTTGCCAGTAAATGGAAACATGACAACTGATAATGTAGAGACAGCAACAATGACCTCCACAGGACAAACCGATTGTCATAATAATTTTGGCTTTAATACAGGACCACCAAATGTATTGCCAAGTGTGAGTATCTCTTCTCCAACATCAGGTACTTTCAATACTCCACAGTCATTCAGTATTATTGCGAATGCCTCTGATACTGACGGAACGATCAGCCAGGTTGAATTTTTTATAAATGGTGTGAGCGTTGGATTGGGAACTGAATCGCCTGCAGGAGTATATACT
>JAHHJO010000560.1:0-10036 GCA_018680275.1 Bacteroidia bacterium | reverse complement strand
GAAGAACGTCATGAAGAATCAGAATCTATTGATGCTTTTATGCGGAAGTGGGGTATAGACCCGGACTATTCAAATCCTGGAGCCTTTAAACTACCTCAAAGTCAAAAAACGGACAGGACAGTTTACCTGCTTAAAAGATCTGGAGGCAAACACGGTAAAAACCTTGGAAAGACGACAGGCTGGATTCATCGTGCGCATTTGAAAATGCAGAATGTAATCATGCTTGGCAATGTCGAATATCTGGAGTTCAGTGACAAGGGATTTGATATAAAGGTTATGGAAGAACAACAATTGCTGGATGTAGATCAATTGATCGTTTGTGCAGGTCAGGAATCCTCGAATTCATTATATCATGAACTCCATGAAAATCATCCGGGTGTACATCTGATTGGTGGTGCAAAATTAGCAGCAGAACTGGATGCCAAACGGGCTATTAAAGAAGCGGCTGAATTGGCTGCACAGTTATAGGAAATGATTGATGAGTAACAGGATAAATCTGCTTGTCATCCTTGCTTTCCTGACAATTTACGTGGTTTGGGGAGCAACATATCTTTTTGTGGCCTTTGCTATCGAGCAAATACCTGCCTTTCAGTTGTCTTTTATTCGCTACACTTCGGCAGCCCTGGTTACCTTCATGTTGATTCCATTTTTCAAAAAGCAGTCTTTACCCAGCTTGCAACAGCTTAAGAATGCCGCTATCGCAGGATGGATATTTCTTGGACTGGGAACCGGCGGCGTGGCCTGGTCATTGAATTATGTTGATACAGGTATGGCGGCTTTAATCATTTCAGCGGAGCCATTACTCATAGTTCTTATGCTCTGGTTAGTTAACAGGAAGAGACCTCCATCGCAAACATTTATCGGCATTTTACTGGCGATGGCCGGGATGTTTTTGCTGATCAATCAGAGCGTCCTGATATCAGGACGAATGCAATGGATTGGTATATCTGTCATCCTGTTTTCCATGATTGCCTGGGGGATAGGTTCAATTTATGTCAGCAGGGCCGATCTTCCAAAGTCTCAATTACTCAACAGCGGAATACAGATGATCGTAGGTGGCTTATTTACTTTAATGATCAGTATCCTGATTGGCGAACAAGGTATTTCACCTATAGACTATAAGCCTATTACATGGATAGGCATCGCATTCCTCGTACTTTTTGGTTCAGTAGCTGCCTTTACAGCGTTTAATTACTTGCTTAAAAGAGTTTCTCCTGAAAAAGTAGCAACCAGTACCTATGTTAATCCTGTCATAGCATTGATTCTTGGACATATATTCAGAAATGAAATTATTACTACTCAAAGTATTATTGCTGCAGTGGTGATGTTGTTTGGCGTGTTTATAATAAATAGTACCAAGGAATAGAAACTATGGTTACCCCCTGGTGGATTCAATTTTAAATACGAAACTCATGATGGCGGAATTGATAACACCCCAGATTATGAAAATGAAAGGTATCCTGGTCAACAATACCTTGTCGCTTAAGCTTGCACTCCGATTGCCAGAGTACTTCTTTGATTCGGCAAGGAAATCATTGGCATTAGCAATAAAATCAGGTGTTATAAAATTATAGAGGATCCAGAGTGAAGCAGGCATAAGAAGTGCAATTATTCCTGTCAGTATAAGACCATGAGACAGAACTGTTCTTTTTTTAAGGTGTTTGTGGTTTTCTTGCTTAATTATGTCCCTGATTCCAAGGAAGAAAAAGATTGTAGTTAGTATGAAAAAGAGTGTTCTGAATTTAAAATGAAGCTCTATCTGTTCATAATGCCAGCCACCCAGTCTTTCGAAAACCTGCCAGCAAAAGCAAGTGCCGATAAACAATAATGACCATTTTAGATGTGTATTATATTCTCCCACCTAATGATTTTGTTTTAAATCTACTGGAAGACTTCAATTTCTGATTTACTCCAATTGCATATTCTGAAAGCCCTCAAATTAAATAAAAAAGCCCAATTACATTGAATGCAACCGGGCTCATTGTATGATTTGTTCTTTTAGTTAATATTCATCTTCGTTAAATAGAAAATCATCTTTCCGTGGAAAGTCCGGCCAGATTTCTACCATATTTTCGTAGGGTTCACCTTCATCCTCAATTTGTTGCAGGTTTTCCATTACTTCCAAAGGAGCACCAGTCCTGATTGCATAATCAATCAACTCGTCTCTCGTGGCTGGCCAAGGGGCATCTTCAAGATGATGTGCTAATTCAAGAGTCCAATACATGTATAAAATTATTGTTGTCGTTAATAAAAAATATCTGCTTCAATTTCGTCGCAAATGTATAAAAAAATATAAATCAATTCACATATAAATATGTTCTTAATATATGTGTAAATACTTGTTTTTCAATACAATGTACAACCAAGCAAAAAAATCGACCCACATTCAATTTTATAACCAGAAGATGGGCCAAAAAATTCCATGATTTACTAAATAATTAGCATTGCATCTCCGTAGCTGAAAAATCTGTAGTTCTTCTTGATTGCTTCCTGGTATGCGTCCATAATCAAATCTCTTCCTGCAAAAGCAGAAACCATAATGACCAATGATGATTTAGGTAAGTGGAAATTTGTTATCATACAATTGGCAATGCTGAATTCAAATGGGTGGTAGATAAAAAGATTTGTCCATCCATCTGCTTCCTTAAGCGTTCTGGTAGCAGATACTGCTGATTCGATCGTCCTCATAGTCGTGGTACCGACACTGCAAATTCTTTTCTTGGTCTTCTGTGCTGCATTGACAATTTTTGCTGTTTCATCGGTGATTTCAAAGTATTCTGCTTCCATTTTATGTTTGGAAAGATCTTCAACTTCAATATCTCTGAAAGTACCAAGGCCTACATGCAAGGTTACCTTAGGCAAATGAACACCTTTTATCTCAAGTCTCTTCATAAGTGCCTTACTAAAGTGAAGTCCTGCTGTTGGGGCAGCAACAGCACCTATTCTTGAAGCATATACGGTCTGATATCTTTCAGTATCAATTAGTTCCGGTTCCCTGTTAATATATTTTGGAAGGGGTGTATTTCCTAATTGCTTAAGGACTGCTCTGTATTCATCCTCTTCACCGTCGAAGAAAAACCTGATCGTTCTACCTCTTGAAGTCGTATTATCAACAACTTCTGCAACGAGGACATCATTATCATCATTATCCGTAAAGTAGAGTTTGTTACCGACCCTGATTTTCCTTGCAGGATCAACCAGTACATCCCATAACCTGGATTCCTTATTTAATTCTCTCAAAAGGAACACCTCAATTTGAGCACCTGTTTTTTCTTTCTTGCCAAATAGTCGGGCAGGGAAGACCTTGGTATTATTGAATATCATGACATCATCTTCATCAAAATAATCGATGATATCTTTGAATTTTTTGTGCTCGATCTTACCACTTTCCTTGTGAATGACCATCAGCTTTGATTCATCCCTTTCTTTGGATGGATATTTTGCGATTAGTTTTTCAGGCAGTTTGAAATCAAAACTCGATAATTTGGTCTTCATAAAATTTTATTGTTAAATAAGCGGCAAAAATATGAAAATTGCTCATAAATCACCTTTTGAAATGTATTTTCTACTTACTAGAATGGTTTGAAGAAAATAAAAGTTCATTCATCTAAATTTTATTGGCAATCGGCGTCATTTTTATACCTTAAAGCTATGATTACAATCATCAAGGTTATTCATGAAAGCATAATGCAGGCGTTTCAGTCCCTTTTTGCACATAAATTGAGAAGTTTTCTTTCCCTGGTTGGAATCACTATAGGCATATTTTCCATCATTTCTGTAAAATCAGCTGTTGATTCTCTGGAAAATAATATCAAGGAAGGATTTACGGAACTCGGAACAAATGCTGTGTATGTCGAAAAATTTCCCTGGAACGAAGATTATGAATCAAGTTACTGGAAGTATATGAAGCGTCCTGTTCCTTCGCTCAGCGATTATGAAGTGATCAAAGAAAAGTCGGAACTGGCTAAAGAAGCAACTTACAATATTTTTACTGGTGGTAAAACGATGACTTATAAATCAAGTTCTGTCACCGGCGCATTTATTATGGGTGCAGCCTATGAATACCAGTCTATTCAAAAACTGGAAATTGAAAAAGGCAGGTATTTTACAAACCTGGAATATAATAATGCCACAAATAAAGCCATTCTTGGTTATGAACTTGCTCAGCAGCTTTTTCAGAATGAAGAACCGATTGGAAAACGAGTGAAGGTGTTTGGGCAAAAATTTCAGGTTATTGGTGTTCTTAAGAAAGAGGGAGAGAGCCCGTTCAATTTCATAAATTTTGATGATGTCCTATGGTTGCCATTGACGACTTCAAGGCGATTTATTAATATCCGGGATGAATATACGGTAGGACGCTTTCTAATGGTTGAGGCGAAGCCTGAAGTACCCCTGGATGAATTGAAGGGTGAACTTACAGGAATCCTGCGTGCTCACAGGAAATTAAGACCAAAAGAAGAGGACAATTTTTCTTTGATGGAAATGTCATTGCTAAATCAATTGATGGAAGGATTCTTTAAAACCCTGAATCTGGCAGGAATCATTATAGGAGGTTTCGCATTGATCGTAGGAATGTTCAGTGTTGCCAATATAATGTTCGTATCTGTGAAGGAAAGGACACATATCATCGGTATCAAAAAGGCCATTGGTGCCAGAAATGGAATTATACTATTCGAATTCCTGATTGAAGCAGTTGTATTATGTATTATCGGCGGTGCTTTTGGTTTGCTAGTCTCCTATGGATTGATAATAGCCATGGCGAAAGCCATAGATTTTCAGATGGCGCTTGGTTTTGAGAATACACTGGTTGGCATCATCATTTCTGTGATTGTGGGCATCGCGTCAGGAATTATTCCCGCCTTTATGGCATCCAGGTTGGACCCTGTTGAGGCGATCAGGAGTAATTAAACACAGAATTAACAGATATTCCAAGCTTAAGAAATTTCATAGCAATACATCAGGATCAAAGGATCTTTGATCCTCAATTCTGGTCTTGATTCATGAACTAGACTAAATGATACAGGGATATAGCAATTTAGCCCCGCTATCACGAGTTTTAAATCTGTAAACTAAATTCTGTTTGTAAGAACTACTTTGTGGTATTCACCACTTCAGTAAATGCTTGAGGATGATTCATGGCAAGGTCCGCAAGAACTTTCCTGTTCAATTCGACATTCTTTTCTTTCAGGCCATAAATAAATTTAGAATAAGATGTACCATTCAACCTGGCAGCTGCATTAATCCTGCTGATCCAAAGTCTTCTGAATGCTCTTTTCTTATTCCTTCTGTCCCTGTATGCATAGGACCATGCTTTTTCTACGGCATTTTTGGCAACCGTATAGACATTTGAACGCGCACCAAAGTATCCTTTAGCGGCTTTTAAAATCTTTTTTCTTCTTTTTCTGGAAGCTACAGAGTTAACTGAACGTGGCATAAGTTAATGTTTTGGGTCATAAGGGAATCAGTAGATTCTTGGCCTCATGTCCAATGAATAAAATTTAGATACCCAAAAGGTTTTTAACTCTTTTTTCGTCTGCTTTACTAACTAAAGTAGAGCCCGAAAGTCTGAGTTTAGCCTTTTTACTTTTGTTTCTCATCATGTGAGAGGTATTCGCCTGGAATCTTTTAACTTTTCCTGAACCTGTCACTTTGAATCTTTTCTTAGCACTTGAGTGCGTTTTCATCTTAGGCATAATGCACTATTAATTTAGGGTCGCAAAAGTACGATAAAATATAATTAGATAAAACCTGTGTAAGAATTATTTTTTCTTAATCGGAGAGATCATAACGATCATTCTGCGGCCTTCCATTTTTGGTAAAGCTTCAGCAGCACCAAATTCTTCAAGTTCCTTCAGAAATTTCAGCAATAACAGTTGGCCACGATCTTTGAAAACTATAGTCCTTCCCCTGAAATGTACATAAGCTTTAACCTTTGAACCTTCAGAAAGAAATTTTTGTGCATGTTTCAATTTAAAATTGAAATCATGTTCATCCGTATTCGGTCCAAAGCGAATTTCCTTGATAACCGTCTTGGCTGTTTTATTCTTTATTTCTTTTTCCTTTTTCTTACGCAGGTAAAGAAATTTATTGAAGTCAATTATCTTACATACAGGTGGTACTGCTTTAGGACTTATCTCAACCAGATCAAGTCCTAATTCGTTAGCCCATTGAATCGCATCATACGTTCTGTAAATTCCAGGTTCGAGCTTTTTATTGGCAATGGCACTTATTTCCTCGAAATTATCTCCGACAAGCCTGATCTCGGGGATTGTAATGTTTCTGTTGGTTCTGAATTTGTCTTTTTCCTGATTTTGTGGTCGTCGAAAATTTCTTCTTTTCCTCAAATGTTAATTGTTTAATTAATAATAAATATAGCTGTGTAGACCGACTATCGATGTAAATAATACTTTTTTCTGGAAAAAAGTTCTATTTCACGTCTTCGGCACGCATACTTTTTGAAGATTTAATCATTATGCCATCCTTACTTTTAGTGATGACCGCTTTTAATTCCGATCCCTGATCGGGATTTTCATTCAGAATAAATTCTGCAAGCGGATCTTCAATATATTTCTGAATAGCTCGATTTAAAGGCCTCGCACCATATTGCGGATCAAATCCTTTTTCTGCAACAAACTTTTTTGCAGCTGGACTCAATGTAAGATTATAGCCCATATTTTCAAGCCTTTTAAATAAGTCTTTAAGACTGATGTCAATAATTCTGAAAATATGTTCCTGCTCGAGATTATTGAATATAACTACATCGTCAATCCTGTTAAGGAATTCCGGTGAGAAAGTCTTTTTCAAAGCTTTATGAATAACACCTTTACTATGATCAGCGACAGCTTCCTTCCTGGCTTTGGTATTAAACCCAACACCCTGGCCAAAATCTTTTAGTTGTCTTGCACCAATATTGGAAGTCATAATGATCAAAGTGTTTTTAAAATCCACCTTCCTGCCCAGGCCATCTGTAAGTTGACCATCATCAAAGACCTGTAATAATACATTGTAAATATCGGGATGTGCCTTTTCAATTTCATCAAGTAGAATCACAGAATAAGGCTTTCTCCTGACTTTTTCTGTCAGCTGACCACCTTCTTCATAACCGACATATCCCGGAGGAGCTCCGATTAATCGTGAAAGTGAGAATTTCTCCATGTATTCTGACATATCAATTCTGATGAGGGCATCGTCAGAATCAAATACATGTTTGGCCAGAGCTTTTGCCAGTTCGGTTTTTCCGACTCCGGTAGGACCAAGAAAAATAAATGTTCCGATTGGTTTAGAAGGATCTTTCAATCCAAGGCGGTTTCTCTGTATGGCCTTTGTTATTTTATCAACTGCTAGATCCTGACCGATAATATGATTTTTCAATTCATCGTTCATGCCGACCAGCTTCTTGCTTTCTTTTTGAGCTACCTTGGTGACAGGAATTCCTGTCATCATAGAGACAACTTCTGCGATGTCTTCTTCTTCTACTGGATATTTTGCTGATTTGGATTCTTCTTCCCAGCTCAATTTACTGTCTTCCAGTTTCTTGATAAGCTTGGATTCCTGGTCTCTCAAATCTGCGGCTTTTTCATATTGCTGATTTTTAACCGCCTGGTTTTTCATTTCCTTGACCGCCTCTATTTTCGTTTCAAGTTCTTCTATGTACTCAGGAACATGAATGTTTTTCAAATGGGTCCTGGCACCAACTTCATCGAGAACATCAATGGCTTTATCTGGTAAGAACCTGTCTGTAATATATCGGGTACTCAATTGAACACAAGCATTGATTGCATCCTGTGAATAAACGACATTATGAAAGTCTTCGTATTTGGATTTTATGTTTTGGAGAATTTCAATCGCTTCTTCAGGACTTGGTGGTTCAACAAGCACTTTTTGAAACCTCCTGTCCAGTGCACCATCTTTCTCAATGTATTGCCTGTATTCATCAAGTGTTGAAGCACCGATAACCTGGAGTTCACCCCTGGCAAGAGCAGGTTTGAATATATTTGATGCGTCCAGGGATCCCGTTGCTCCACCAGCTCCTACGATGGTGTGTATCTCATCGATAAAGAGTATGACATCACGAGACTTTTCAAGTTCATTCATGATGGCTTTCATCCGTTCTTCAAATTGCCCCCTGTATTTAGTTCCTGCAACCAGGGCGGCAAGATCAAGCATGACGATGCGTTTATCAAATAAAGTTCTACTTACTTTTTTCTGAATAATTCTAAGTGCCAGGCCTTCGGCGATGGCCGTTTTTCCAACCCCGGGTTCACCTATGAGGATCGGGTTGTTCTTTTTACGTCGGCTCAGAATTTGAGAAACTCTTTCAATTTCTGTTTCACGTCCTATGATAGGATCAAGTTTATCTTCTTCTGCAAGCTTTGTAACATCCCGACCAAAATTATCAAGCACAGGCGTCCTTGACTTAGAAGAACCTTTCCTTCTTGTAAATGGTTCTTCACTTTCCTCTTCCATAGGCAAGTCAGAATCGCTTGAAGACACAATGTCGGAATAGCCAGAACCATCTTCCTGGTTCACATATTCAAGTTCATTTTTATAAATAGCATAGTCAACTTCGAATTCGTCGAGTATGCCCGAGGCGGTATTATCGCCGATTTTTAAGATAGATAGCATAATATGTTCAGGATTTATTTCTTCCTGTTTTAGAGATTTTGCCTCAAGGAAAGAAACTTTGAGAACTTTCTCTGCGTGTTTGTTAAGTGGAATACTTCCAACGTTCAGTTGGGAGTTTGAACCTCGTTTATTCTGAATCGAGGATTCGATCTTATACTTCAGTTCATACAAGTCAACATCAAGTGAATCGAGGACCTTGATAGCAAGACTGTCTTTGTCTTTTATCATACCCAGTAACAAGTGTTCTGTACCAATAAAGTCATTGCCAAGGCGAATAGCTTCGTCTCGACTGATCGATATTATTTTTTTGACCTTGGGAGAAAACTTACTGTTCATTAAAATACTTTGATATAAATATTATGAAAATTTTTTATATATCGATTAACAGGGAACATATTTTATAACAGAAAAATCATACCATTTGTTGATACATGACATCTTGTCATTTATAATATTCAAGTTAACTCAATATGTCTTCTAATTCAATTTTTTAACGTAACAATAGGACTTAATTAATATCTTTTTGTAAAATTGACAGATATGGTGCATTATTGGTTTTGATAAACTAAATTTGCCCATTGTAAATCGTAATGAATGAAATTTACTTTAGATAAACAGGATAAATACTCATTGCTTCAGCTACAGGAGGACAATCTCAATTCACTGATTGCCCCGGATTTGAAGTCGGAGTTTGTTTTTTTATGTAACGAAGGTGTCAGCAACCTGATTTTGGATTTGTCTGAAGTCAAGTATGTAGATTCTTCCGGCTTGAGTGCCATTCTAACCGCCAACAGGCTTTGGAGTGAACAGGGCAGTTTTGTTTTAACAGGGATCAAACACCCCAGTGTAACAAAACTGATCGAAATAAGTCGTCTTGACAGTATCTTTACAATTATTCCAACTGTTGAAGAATCCATCGATTTTATTTTCATGGAAGAAATTGAGAAAGAACTGAGTTCTGAGCAAGAATGAGAAAGTTTGAGCTTACTATTTTAGGTAGTAACTCAGCTTTACCTGCTTATGACAGGTTCCCTACCAGCCAGGTATTAAATATCAATGAGGAGTTGTTGTTGATTGACTGTGGTGAAGGCACCCAGATCCGAATGTCTCAATATCATATCAAACGCAATAGGGTATCCAGGATATTTATTTCTCATCTGCACGGCGATCACTTGTATGGTTTGCCTGGAGTGATCACATCTTTTTACCATATTTCAAGGACAGCCGAACTTCAGATAATCGGACCCAAAGGAATAAGAAAATTCCTTGACACAATTTTTGAAATCAGCGGGGCACTTGCAGAATATCCACTTGAAATTATCGAACTGGAAGATGAGGGGCTAATACAAATTGTGGATACAAAATATTTTGAAGCCTATGCATTTCCCGTCTTTCACAGGATGCCTACATA
>JAHHJO010000423.1:0-2897 GCA_018680275.1 Bacteroidia bacterium | reverse complement strand
CCTTGTACAGATGCTCGTATTGAGGTATAATATTGGCTTTAGAGAATGTATTTGCCTTTTTACGAGCATTTTTTCTAAATAGCTCCAACCTCGATTCATCTTCAAGGATATAAACGGCATGCCTGGTCATATCTTCTATATTTCCGACGTCACTTAAAAACCCGGTGATACCATGTTCATTAACTTCCGGTAAACCTCCGGCATTGGAACTGACAACAGGAACGCCGCAAGCCATCGCTTCAAGTGCTGACAAGCCAAAGCTTTCTTTTTCTGAAGGTAAAAGAAAGAGATCTCCCAGTGACAAAACCTCATCGACAGCATCCTGTTTTCCTAAAAATTGAATTTTATCACATAATTTGAGCTTACGGCATAAACCTTCAATATTCTGACGTAATGGTCCATCTCCAACAAGTAATAAGCGGGCATCTATTTTTTCCAGGATACCCTTGAATATATACACAACATCATCGACACGCTTGAGTTTTCTAAAATTGGATGTGTGAACAATAATTTTTTCATCATTCGGAGCAAGCGCCCTGCGGTATTCCTTATTAGGTTTTCTTTTGAATTTTTCAAGGTCAATGAAATTGTGAACAACAGCAATATCCTTCTGAATATTAAAATAATCCATGGTTTGCTTTCTAAGGGAATCAGATACCGAAGTCACAATGTCTGATTTATTTATACTGAATTCTACAACTGAAGCCAGTGACCTGTCCTGTCCTACCAGTGTGATATCTGTTCCGTGAAGTGTTGTAATAAAAGGCATATAGATCCCTTTGGTTTTCAGGATTTCCTTGGCCATATATGCCACTGCAGCGTGAGGAATAGCGTAGTGTACATGTAATAAATCAAGAGATTCATGTTGAACAACATCCACAATTTTACTGGTTAGTGAAGAATCATAGGGTGCATGTTCAAATAAAGGGTATTCAAAGGCATTTACCTCATGGAAGTAAACATCCTTGTAATAGTTATTTAATCGTGCCGGTCTTCGATAGGAAATAAAATGTATCTCATGACCAAGTGCTGCAAGTCCAATTCCTAATTCTGTTGCCAGGACACCACTTCCCCCGTATGTGGGATAGCATACTATACCAATCTTCATTTATTCAGATTTATTATTAATAGATACAATATTGCATCTTTTATGTTTTAAAATTGAACAAAAACATCAAAATTGCCTTAATAAGCTACGGTATCTCAAAATCTTAAATCTTTCTTTGATTCAATATGGTCATATATTCTATAAAAGATATGGAAAGCTTGTCCGGGGTAAAAGCACATACTCTCAGAATCTGGGAAAAGAGATATAATATCATCAAGCCCAAGCGCACAAGTACTAATATCCGATACTATACCGACGATGATCTTCGAAATTTGCTCAATGTGTGCTATTTATACAAGAATGGTCACAAGATTTCCAAAATCGCAAAAATGAGTTCGGAGGAAATCAAATCACAGGTAGAGCAATACTCTGATATATCACTCAATTTTAATGATGAACACGATGCCTTAATGATGTTCATCTATCAGTTTGACAGTTATAATTTCAATAAGGTTCTTGATAATCATATTTGTCAAAATGGATTGATGGAAACTATGAGCCAGGTGATTTATCCCCTTCTTGATAAACTTTCCCTGGCATGGCTTGCAGGGTCATTCCAGGCTGCACATGAATCTTTTGTAACCCAGATCATCAAATCGAAGATTCAGAATTCAATAGAGCAACTGGATGAAGAATGTCATTTTAAACCTACATTCCTGATCTATCTTCCAAAAGCTGAAAAACAGGAATTAAGCCTTTTGTATCTTCATTATCTTCTCAAGAAAAACTCGTGTAGAGTGATTAATCTTGGCGTCGAAGTTGATCTGGATGATGTCATATTGGCTATGAAATCATGTTCGCCCGATTTTGTATTTACAATAATAAACCAGGCTATGTATAATATTTCTTTCCAGGAATATGTTAATCAGCTTTGTAGTGTGAATAAAAAAACACGACTCATAGTGACTGGGTACCAGGTCGTCAGTCAAAATATCGCATGGCCTGAACAATCATTAATACTCAAGAATTTATCAGATACGATAAATTTCATTGAAGAGCTCCAGGCATAAAACAGATTAAATCACTTATCAAATAATTTTAAAATGAAATTTTCTATTCAAATATTCACATTTATATTACTTGTTGGATTTACAAGTTCCTGTAAAAAAGACAATGTAACAAAAGCAGAAGTAAAAGATGCGGCGAAGGTTGAACAGGCCGAAGGCGTAACCCACAATGTTGTTTTGGAATCAAGCAAAGTAATGTGGGAAGGAACAAAGCCGGGAGGCTCTCACAATGGTACGGTTGACTTGCAATCTGGTTCCTTAACAGTAAAAGACGGAGAATTGACTGGTGGTTCATTTGTAATGGATATGAATACGATTACAGATCAGAGTATGGAAGGAGATATGAAAGCAAACCTTGAAGCACACCTCAAAGGGACTGTGGAAGGCAAGGAAGATGACTTCTTTAATGTCACCAAATTTCCGACTTCTAAATTTGAAATCACGAAGGTTACAGGTCTATCAAATGATCCGGAAGCCACGCACCTTGTCTATGGCAATCTGACAATCAGGGATATCACAAAACAAGTTGGATTTAAAGCCAGTATAAAGATAGGTGACCAGGGTGCTATCGTACAGACACCTAAGTTTTCAATCAACAGAGCGGATTTCGGGATTAAGTTCATGTCTAAAAGCTTCTTCGATAATCTAAAGGATAAGTATATTGATGACAATATAAGCCTACAGATCAGGCTTGCAGCCAGATAGAATTATAAAAATAGTGAGGTGCTGTTAACAGTATCTCACTACTTTTATTGAGAGATATCTACCTGTTTGCTTTCTCC
>JAHHJO010000195.1:0-11176 GCA_018680275.1 Bacteroidia bacterium | reverse complement strand
ACTTGTACTTTCGCCTGCTTCAACTTTAACCAGGGTATTCATTTCACGATTCACATACCAGAGACTTCCATCAGGTCCAATTTTTATTCCGCTTAACCCGGGACTTCCCGTTGCTATTCTTCCTTCTTCTGTAAAATCAGATCTATTGTAAACAATAATATCACCTGTTCCGTAATCTCCTACCAAAAGCAGATCATCTACAATTTCAATACCGCAGGGTCTGACCAAACCTTCAGAAATAACCTCTTCAACAACAAATGAACCCATTTGAGAATGCTCAGCAAGCGGTTCGTTTATTTCAGGTATACTTCCTGCTATACCACCAGAATTAATATCCAGGCGCATGACCCTGTCATTACCATTATCAACAAAATAAAGCCAACCGCTTTCTTTATCCAGAATCATATGATTGGGAATATTACTATCAGCCGATATTCCAATATTCTTATATCTACGGATAATGGCATCAGAATGATCATCATTCCCGGGACCATGATCTTCTACAAAGTCATACCGGACAATGTCCTTATTCCAATTGTCATAAACCCAAAACACATTATCTACTTCATGAGCAATACCCATACTAAGAGGGCTACCATGTAACATATCAAGGTGGCTGCCATTACCACCTGAAGGTTGTGCATAGATGGCCGGATCACTGGACCATAAAGTAGGACCGGTAAAGGTTCCACCGCTATGATTGGCATCCTGGACACCTGCCGTAGTCCCAAAATTGTAATTTTCTGTACTAAATGCGATAGCCGTAGGGAGTGACATAAAATGCCATGCATTACCATCAACTCTTAAATTATAATCATTAGGATTTGTGCTTGCATCTGAAATCGTAAGCGTACTTCCTCCAGAGCTTTCAACTCTTTGATTAATTACCCAAAGTTCGTCCTTACCATCCACCGGGAAAAAATCAAGATCAGTTGGTCTGTCCAGCAAGTCAAATTGATTTGCAACTTCTGTAAATACAGGAACGCTGTTCATGATTTCAACGATGTCATTGCTTTTTTCAACCTTAGGATAAATCTGACTTGTATAAACTGACTTATTATTGTTTAGATTCTGATCTTCCTGACCATTGGTCATTGAGACATCTATTTCAATCGTAAAAAATCCATCAGTATCTGGTGTCCAACCAGAACTTGTCTGGAAATTATAAAAAGTGAACGATGGGATATTTATGCCGGAAATCTGTTCATTGACCGGAATACCACCATCTATTGAATAGGCTATATCCAATGAAGTAATTGCAGTAGATCCATTATTAAAGATGGTTCCACTGATTGGAATTTCTCTTCCAACCTCCCCAAACAGGAAGGAATTAACATCTACCAGTTCTGAATCCAGAACGAGAGGTTCTTCTACTAATACATTATCTATAGCAGATCCAAACACCCAGCCTCCGCCATCATTGTACTTAAATGAAATGTATACTGAAGGCTCACCTGCATAATCACTAAGATTTATTTTATGTGTATCCCAGGATCCATGGCCATGGAGATCCTCAATTACAGTCCAGTTTGTGCCGTCGGTTGAAATTTCAACCGTAAATTCTTCGACGAAACCCTGGAAACCCATATCGAGATAATAAACATCAAAAGCGAGAATGATATTTTCATAGCCCGAAAGGTCCATTGCAGGAGAAATCAACCTGTCATTTGACTTGTCACAATTACATGCATCATCATTTGTGGCTACGATGCCCGATGAGCCGTTCTGTGTTATAACAAAGAAAGAACTTGAAAGCTGACTGGAAGTACCTGCCTTCCATCCTCCATCAGTAGCCATGGTTTCAATACTCCATCCTTCAGGTATCTTGCCATCATCAAAATTTTCATCAAGAATTATCTGACTATGCAACTGTGAACAAATCAAAAAGGAGCAAACAAGTAAATAGATATTTTTCATTTTTTGGATTTTAAAGATTAATGATTATGACCATCATGATCACTGTGGTCATGTTTATGCCCGTCTGATTTATGATCTTCGTTTATGACATAATCCATTCCACAAACTGGGCAAGTGCCTTCTTCACTGCTGCCGCTACCTTCACAATGCATTGGACATATATAAGCAGAAGTATATTCCTTTCCCTGTTTTTTCATTTCTTCGGATTTCTCCGATTTCTTGTTTGAACAAGAAGTAAGGAATGTGCCGAATAACATTAAGCCAAAGATCACTAAAAAGATTTTTGTGTGTTTCATAATTTGTATGTTTTGTAATTAATTAAATATCAGTGTGTCTTTTACGAGACCACACTTAAGCATTTTACTCCCGAAATATGGATTTCTTATTTCTTTCTCAGCAGATACCCAGTCCGCACCATTATTTTTATTAGCCATCGGACAATGCTGAACATAAAGGCTATCAGTAGTTACTCCAAAGACTTTTATACTTTCTATGAGTGACTGTGACAAGAAATCAAACTGTTTTCTTTGTTGCTCTATTTCTTCGCTGCCGGTCAATTTTTCTCCATGCGATTTAAGGTTGGAGTATAATTTCATCCAGTATAAATGCGCTTCATCATCAAGCAAGCTCATGTCAATTTCATTCAATCTGGTATTGAATATTTCACCCTGGCCAGAAGACGTTTCAATATCGGTATTTACAAGGGCATCTTTAAGTAACAAATAAGCATCTACAAGTTGTGATAACTGCTTGGAAAATTCTTCTGGGGTGACTTCTTTATAATCTGGAATTTTCCCGGATTCCTCTTTCTTCAAAAGCACAGAAGCATTCATCATGCTGGCCTGGTTATTCAGTTGGGCTGCTGCATCAATGCTGAATGCGCCATTGGTAACAATCTCCTCTCCTGCCTTTAGCCCGGAAACGACCTCATAGGAATCACCTATCCTCTCTCCTATTTCTATCTCCCTGTATTGAAAGGATGGAATGTCCAGGTCTGGTAATTTTGCATAGACTACTGAACGCTTACCTGTCCATAGAACTGCAGATTTTGGTACGGTTAAAGTTGCTTTAGAATTACTTTTCGACTCCAATAAACCATATACCAGCATTTCGGGTTTTAATTTTCCATTTCTGTTCTCAACTTCAACCCTGACATTGGCCACCCTGGTATCAGGATTTATAACGGGATCAATAAAACTTATTTTTCCGCGAAAGCTATTATTAGGCTCGGATGAAGTAGAAAATTCTATCCAATTGCCTTTCTTAATATTTTTGAGATCAGATTCATATGCATCAAATAATACCCAGACCCTGTTCAGATCTATAGTATTGAATAAAACCTCTCCCTTCTTCAGGTAATCACCGACAGAAATTCTTTTAGAGGTAACCGTCCCTGAACGGGCAGCCTTGACAGGAAATGTTTCCAATATTTTTCCTGTACGCTCAATCGAATCAATCAATGCTGAATCTATTTTCCAGTACTCCAGTTTTTTCCTGGCAGCTTCAATTAATGAAGGATTAACATCCTGCATTTTAAGTGCCTGAATAAGCTCTCCCTGGGCTGATATCAACTCAGGAGAATAGATCTTTGCAATAGTCTGTCCTTTATATACTTTTTCCCCAGTAAAATTCACAAGTAATTGCTCGATACGACCAGGTATGTGGGTCACCAGGCTTGAGGCTGTCCTCTCATCGGCTTGCACTTTGCCTGAAAGCCTGAGTTTTTTACTTTCTGTTTTCTCACTGGCACCTATTTTTGTCGTTTGAATGCTTGATAGTTGTACAGCAGATTCGGTCATCTGCAAAACAAGTGGATCATCCGAAGTACCCGAATCAAGAGGAATAAGGTCCATTTCACATATAGGACAAAGTCCCTCTTCATTTTGCCTGATTTGCGGATGCATTGAACATGTCCAGATAGATTCATTATCGGGGTTTTCTGTACTAGCAGGTTCTACTTCTGCGGTATCGGTGACATTTTGATTAGATCCAAATAAAATATAACCACCTACAAGGCCAAGCACTAAGAAAAGTAAATACAGAAATATATTTTTATATTCGAATTTCATCTTTTTCAAATTAGTTGTTTAAAAATCTTTTGATGCTGGCCACCGAAAGATGACTTTTAACAATAGCTTGAAGCATCTTCAAATCATAGTTAATAAGTTCCAGTTCAAGCCTGAGCAATTCATCAAAACCTTCACTTTTTGTACTGTAATTCAATGTCAATATTTCAATTGCCGATTGGGTAATTTCAATTTGCTTTCGGTACAATTCAACTTGTAGTTTGAACATCTCATATTCACTGATTGAAGATTCCACAAGCGCCATAAATTGATTGACCATATCCGTTTTCCTCAAATCCAGTATTTCAATTTTCATTTTTTCTTCCAAATCCTTTGACTCGTATTTTTTCCTGTTTAACGGAATTTTCATCGAAGCTCTGAGTTGAATAATATCTCTTCCATTGTTCTCCGGAATCGCATCACTCCTTCCATCGACCATAATATAGTCAAGACCAAAGCCCAGGTCAGGTTTGGATGATAGATCATTCAATACAATTGAATTCCTTGAAACTTCCTGTTTAAGATCATAGTAATGAATCATTGGATGATCATTCCTGATCAGTTTCCTGATAGAATCCCGATCAAATGGCATTTCAGCAAATTGTAGCAATGTGTTGATCTCAAGGACAGATTCCGGGGTCCTGTTTAAAAGTTTGTTTATACGACTTTGAGGTTTAATGATTTTTTTGTCTATAATCTCCAACTCCTTAATAATCGCTGCTTTTTCCAGGTCAACCATCAATACATCTGCAGCACTACCTTCCCCACTCTGGACTTTATCAAGGGCTAAATCATTAAGTGCGTTTAGTACATCAATTCGCCTGGTTAATATTTTCCTGGTTTGATTAAGTTCATAAATTTCCAGGAAAGCGGACTCCAATTCAAATTCCAGTTCCAATCGTCGGGCATCAACCCTTTCCTGTAATGGTAAAGCCTGGCTTTCGGCTAATTTACTTTGTGAATTTAATACGCCTTTCCAGGGAACCATCTGTGTACCACTCAGGCGAAGAATCTGTGCTCCAAGACGGGTTTCTACAGGTAATGGGAAAACACCAAGACCAAATTCAGTATCAGGAAGCTGGCTGACCTGGTTGGATTTTTCCAATGCAGTCATATATTCTTTCTCCAGAATTTTTAATTCCAGGTTCGAATTGATCATTTCATGACTCAACTCTTCCAATGTTTGGGAAGATAAAGTGTAACAACACCCCATTGACACAATAACAAGAACAGAGACTTTAAGACCGGGGGCTAACGAAGGCATGCGTCCCGATCTTAATCTATGTTGCCATTCATGCCAGAGTGAATATAAAACAGGTACTGTAAACATTGTTATAATTTGTAGTGTCATACCTCCAAATGAAGGTATAGCCATAGGTATCATAATATCAGAACCTCTCCCGGTAGAAGTCAGCACAGGAATTAGAGCTAATATTGTCGTAGCCGTCGTCATCATTGCCGGTCTGACTCTTCTCAATCCTCCTTCTACAACTGCATCCCTTATGGCCATAATGGAATCTGGTTTATTTTGTTTAAAACTATCTCTCAGGAAAGTTGCTACAAGGACTCCATCATCCGTTGCAATTCCGAATAATGCAAGGAATCCGACCCAAACAGCCACACTCAGGTTGACAGACTTTATTTGAAAAAGATCACGCATATTCGTCCCGAATACACTGAAATCCATAAACCATTCTGTATCATACAACCCGATCATTATGAAGCCTCCTGCGAAGGCAATAAACACACCCGTGAACACCATGAATGAAACCGGTATGGATTTAAATTGAAAATAAAGCAGAACAAAAATGATAGCAAGAGCTACTGGAACGACTATTGAAAGTCGTTTATTCGCCCTGATCTGTTGTTCATAATTTCCGGCAAATCTGTAATTAATCCCTTCCGGTACTTCCAACAAACCTTCCTCAATAATAGTCTCAAGATGTAGTGAGGCATTTTCAACGACATCTCCCTGTGCATAATTTGCCTCTTTATCAAATAGTACATAACCGATTAAAAAGCCGTCTTCGCTCTTGATGGATTGAGCACCTGCTTCGTATCTTATATCCACTAAATCTCCTAAAGGAATATTGAGTCCTTCTTTTGTATTGACATAAATACTATTCAATACATCAGGATCTGAACGCAACTCCCTTGGGTATCTCAACCGGATATTATACCTCTCCCTGCCTTCAACAGTCATGCTCATCGGCATGCCCCCAACAGCCGTCTGTATATGCTTTTGTACCTGTCCTACCGTCAAACCATACCTGGAGATAGCATCCCGGTCAATGTCAATCAGCATATATGGTTTACCTACTATCCTGTCAGCAAATACTGCCGCATCTTTTACGCCATCTACATCCTTGAGATGCCTCTCTAACTCCAAACCAAAAGCTTCTATAGATTCCAGGTCCGTACCCTGAACTTTTATACCCATTGGTGCTCTCATTCCGGTCTGCAACATCACCAGCCTGGTTTCTATAGGTTGTAATTTTGGTGCTGAAGTCACACCTGGGATTTTTGTTGACTTAACAATCTCATCCCAAATATCATCAGGACTCTTTATCTCATCCCGCCATTGTCTCAAATATCTGCCATCCTTGTCAGGGATCAAATGGCCATCTTCGTCGTATACATATTCACCATTCTCATATCTGAATCTGATCCGGTGACCATTCTCGTCGGTTCTGTATTCCGACTTATAAAGGATTACATTTTCATACATAGACATCGGAGCAGGATCAAGCGCACTGTTTACACGTCCGGCTTTCCCGACAACAGTCTCAACTTCAGGTATTGATGTAACCGCCATATCAAGCAGGCGAAGATTTTTTATATTTTCCTGCATTCCGGAATGAGGCATTGATGTTGGCATTAACAGGAAAGAACCTTCATCAAGAGAAGGCATGAATTCCTCCCCTGTTTCCTGGTAAATCGTGAATCCCTGGTATACGACAAAACCAACGATAACCAGGAATATTATCTTGAACCTTAATAGAAATCTCAGGATAGCCTCATAAAAGTAAATGACACAATAGAACAGAAGAATCAGGGAGCCGGCAAATAAAACAATGAAAGTAAAATTACTCAGGTTGCTTTTATTTACACCCAGGGGCATCCATATTTCTGCGAGTAACCAGGCTACAATTAAGGCATATATAATATTGCTGATCCATTTCCACAACTTTGAAGCTCTTCCAAGTTTTTTACTTTCAAACCAGAACCCAATCAAACCTGAGAGACCCACAAAAGCCAGGATTAATCCCGCGAACATATTCAGTTTGTAAGCTAGTAATAAACCTCCTGCCAAGGCCAGTAAATTTCCTGTAATCTGGAAAAAGCGTTTCCTGGACCTTAATGAGAACAATCCATGTGCCAATGATGGAATTATTGTTATTGCTACAATGATTGAGGCAAGCAATGCAAATGTCTTGGTATAGGCCAGTGGTTTAAATAGTTTCCCTTCAGCAGCTTCCATTGTAAATACTGGAATGAAACTTATTATCGTTGTTGCAACTGCTGTGATGACTGCTGATGCCACTTCGATTGTTGCTTCATAAATACTGGTCATTAAGCTTTCCTCCTCTCCCTGGTTCTCAAGCCGGTTGACAATACTTTCAATGAGTACAATACCCATATCAACCATCGTTCCTATGGCGATAGCAATTCCTGAAAGCGCAACAATATTGGCATCAACACCAAAATACTTCATTGCAATGAAACACATTAAAACGGCCACAGGAAGAGTTCCTGAAACAAGGATTGAAGATTTCAGGTTTAACAACATTAAAATAACAACAAGAACAGTAACCAGGATTTCAAGTGTCAAGGCTTCCTGCAAGGTTCCGATAGTTTCCTTAATTAGTTGTGTCCTGTCATAGAATGGCACAATCCTTACCTTCGATACCCGCCCGTCTTCCATTATTTTACTTGCAAGTCCAGGTTCAAGTTCTTTAATCTTTGATTTTACATTATCAATAACCTCAAGCGGGTTGGCTCCATACCTGGCAACAACAACGCCACCTACTGCTTCTGCTCCGGATTTATCAAGAACGCCTCTTCTCGCTGCCGGGCCCAGGCTTACCTTAGCGACATCCGATATCCTGACAGGTACATTCTTGTTAACAGTTACAACACTCTTTTCTATATCCTCAACAGTTTCTATATATCCAAGGCCTCTCACAAAATACTCAGCCATATTTACTTCTATCGTCTGTGCGCCAACATCAATGTTGCTGCCTTTAATCGCATCCATGATCATTTGCAATGAGACATTCCTGGATTTCATAGCGTCGGGATCAACATCAACATGATATTCCTTGACAAATCCGCCGATCGATGCGACTTCTGCAACACCCTCAGCAGAAGATAGTCCATACCTTACATAAAAATCCTGGATAGTCCTTAATTCATGAAGGTCCCAACCACCTGTTGGTTTGCCTTCTTCATCCTGCCCTTCAAGGGTATACCAAAAAATTTGCCCCAGTGCAGTTGCATCGGGTCCAAGAGTTGGCTGAACATCATCCGGAAGCGTATTAGCAGGCAGTGAATTCAGTTTTTCCAGTATTCGGCTCCTTGACCAATAGAATTCTACATCATCATTGAATATGATATAGATGCTGGAAAAACCAAACATGGAATTGCTCCTGATACTTTTTACACCGGGAATTCCTAATAATGAAGTGGTCAGCGGATAACTGATTTGGTCCTCTACGTCCTGAGGTGACCTACCATCCCATTTAGTAAATACTATTTGTTGATTCTCACCAATATCCGGTATGGCATCTACAGAGACAGAATCTCTGGGTAGCAGATCCAGATTGAAATCAAATGGTGATGTAACCAGCCCCCATCCAATGAACAATAGGAGTAGAAGATAGCTTATGAAGCTGTTCTCCAGGAAAAATCGAACTGTATGTTTTATCATAATTATAGTAAATATGAAAGTGCTACCAAAACAGGATGCAAGATCCTGTATAGTTCAACTGGATAAATATTTCAAACGGAATATTTATTCCTAAAATCAGAAATTGAGATCAAAGGAGAAACATCTGTAAAAGCGTCAGACGTGTCGATATGTCATAAAGTATTAAGGGGGGTTTGTAAAGAACAAAAATCTGGGTATCCACATCGGTAAAATCAGTTGTGAAAAAATGCACAATCGATTTTAAAATGAATTCCCCTTTATTTTTGATCTCTACAATATCCCATGATTGATTTTGTAAATCAAGATTTGATTTAAAATGATATAGTTTATTATGACAACAACTCTTGTTTTTTATTATCGTGTTATCAGTAATTTTTGCAACCTTATGGTGCTTGCATTGCCCTCTCCTTTTAACAAAACCCGGTTTATGACAACTGGGTGCCTTCGATATTAAAGAGATAGATTTTAATTCGCTATTACAAAAATGCATATCTATCGAAACGCCCGTAGACGAAATCAGGATCAATGCGCTAAATAGTATTGAAATCAATCTATATGTGTTTCCCCGTAAGGTCATTTATAAGGTCATCTCTTTTAAAATGGTGAAGAATATTCTTCATTATTTAAAAATGTATAATCCGTAAGTGTCTTTAAGAAATTGATAAGATCAACCTTATCCTGGTCAGTTAATTGCAAGCCAGTTTCCTTTGTATTCAAAATTGCAGGATCGACCGTTGAAGATTCCTGTATGCCTGCATTATAATGGTCAACCACTTCTTCCAATGTCGTAAATCGCCCATCATGCATATATGGAGGTGTTACCTCTATATTCCTCAATGACATCACTTTGAACTTGGCCCTGTCAGACGGACTCATGGTTACCTTTTCACGTCCCATATCTGTGAAGTCAGCATCGGTATCCAATCCATTATTCATATACAAATCATTTTCGAAATTGATGCCGCCATGACAATGTGCACAATCTGCGCCAGATAAATCGGGAAAAAACGGGTTATACTCGGCAAAATACAACTGCCTTCCTCGTTCCTCACTTTCAGTCAGGCTTTCAGCCCCGGCGAGATATCTGTCATATTTCGAATCATTGGATACAATGCTTAGCATAAATTGTTCAAGGGCCAATGCGACATCATCGATCAGGATTTCATCCTTGTCAAATGCTCTTTTAAACTGATCCCGGTATATTTTTTCAGCTGATAACTTTTCAACTACATTTTCAAGTGTTTCATTCATTTCCAGGGGATCCTGGATGGGGAGAATTGCCTGATCTCTTAATAAATGTGCCCGGCCATCCCAGAAAAACTCATTCGTATGCCAGGCCATATTAAATACGGACATAGCTTGTCTCTTTCCTGACATTTCTTCAACACCAATTGAGAATTGCAAAGTATCTGTAAACGCATCTGCCTGGTTGTGACAACTGGCACATGACTGCAATTCACCTTTGGATAATTTCTCTTCATAAAACAGCATCCTTCCCAACTGTACGATTTCCCTGGTCAACATGTTATCAGAAGGAAGATCTGGTTCAGGAAATTGACCAATATTCAGAGCATATGGTGTAGGATCGTATTCCACCTGCTCGACAATGACAGGTTCGTCTTCGCCACACGAATAACAGAGTGTTCCGAAAACCAATGCCATCATTATATATTTTGATATTGTTTTATTCATTTCTGAAATTTTCATTATTTATAAATTGAAAGTCTGTCAAGGTTTTCAAAAAGGCTATCAATGCTTCCTTTTCTAAACCAGATAACTGAAACCCCTTTAAGTGTTCACTCTTATGTTGGTGTTTTGATCCGCCAGACATATAATGCTCAACAACACTTTCAAGGTCTCCCAAACTACCATCGTGCATATAAGGCGCTGTCAATGCGACATTCCTGAGTGATGGTGTTTTAAACATGGCTTTGTCATCCTCCTTACCAGTAAGTCTGTACCTGCCATCATCATTATAAACATCATACAGACCATTATTCTGAAAGGAATAATCAGTAAAATTGAAACCACTATGACAACTTGTACACGCCAGTCGTTCACTTTTAAACAAATTATAACCTATTTCTTCCTGGTCTGAAAACCTTGTGTTTCCTTTAATGACTTCATCATATTTACTATGTCCACTAATAAGACTTCTCTCAAAATTGGCAAGTGCCCTGGTAATCACATAGGGACTGGGATCCTCTCCATAAGCATTGTTGCTCATTTTCACATATTCAGAATCTTTCTCCAACCTATCAGC
>JAHHJO010000435.1:0-6613 GCA_018680275.1 Bacteroidia bacterium | reverse complement strand
GATATATGCCGAGTGCAGTCAAATCTTCCGCCGTATCGAATTTATGCACATATATGCTATCCGGCATCAAGGTAAAACTTACTGAATCCTTCACTTCCAAACCATCATTTAATATATATCCAACTTCAAATTCACGGATGGTATCCAGCCCGAAATTCTGTACACTAAAACTGACCATTTCATTTTCATCCAGGTCTCCCGAGTCCAGGGGTCCAACCAGGGATAAAGGACCGATATCGAAAGTATCTTTACTCAGTTCATAGGCTAAGATTCTCGTGTACGATGTTCCTCCTTTTGCATATTCTGTAGTATACCAGAATGTACGATCATCTACTGGATCAATTGACATATGTGCATAATCTCCAAACCTGGTACCCGAAATGATCGGATTTTCACCTTCCGCCACTATGATTTCATCAATTGTCATAATGCCCAACGGGTCTGAAGCCCTTCTACCGGTTGCACGGATTCCTATATAAGTTGTATCGCTGGTTACATTGTAGGCCAGACCAATATTTCCATTTTTATCCATACATATGCTGCCCATCATTCGATGTAATCCATCATGCGGTGCAAAAGTGCCTTCCTGGTAAACAGACCATTCTTCGGAATCCGTTCGCCTGAATTCTATCCACCTGATACCCGATAAATTATCACCGTCAGTGACATCGGTGATGAAGTTCATTACAATCGACTCGTAGGTATTAAAATTCCGATAATGCACCTGGTTCATTATGGTTTCAGGAATTCCATCGATCGCTCCACCTCCTTTTTGTGGCAGGCATTCAAAGTAAAAGCCGGTCTCCGAACAAGGGTTTGAATCATAGGGTGATACTTCAATACTGAGTTGTGAAACCTGGGTTAGCCCTGGGTTTTCCCAGTCAATATCAATGGAAAAAAATTCTACCTGGTCTTCCTGTTGACCTACATTCCATGAAGCGTCATTCAAACTGACAATCAGCGGGTCCCTGCCGGCCGGAGGAGGAGTTAATCCAGTCCAGTCAACCGGGGTGGCTACAAAAAATCCTGCTTCAGTGTTTGAGTTTCCTGGTACGGCCACCCGTTGAATCTCCACGATCTCCTCACCACCAAGTAACTGGCTTTTATTTATAAAATAGCCATGCAAAGTTCCAGCACCTTCTTCGTTTGTAGTCACCGAATATGCGTCTGTCCACACACCATATTTGGGGTAATCCGGAAACCGTGTTGTATTAAAATTATATACATCATATTCTCCCATCGGATTTCCGGTCACGGAAACAGCTACAAGTAACTGGTTGGCACTGCCTCCAAATCCTGAGGGAAATTCTGTAATCAGCCATCTTTCCGCTTCCTGGTCATAAATAATAATAGGATCACCACCGGAATTGAAACCAAGCGTATTCCAAAGGGTATTCCCCGTAAAATCCATTACCAACTCACCTTCTTTTGTATAAATTCCAATACTGGTCACGTTGACCGATTGCATATAATAATTTTTACCTACATCCCCTGTCGGGTCATGGGGTGAGCCGCCAGAAAATAATCCGTCTATATTGACTTTGGGAATAATACCGTTAAGTTGAGATTTAGGAATGGACTTTTGCCATAATTTATCCTCACCATCATGTATCTTTCCTTTTTCTACTGTCCTGTTTTTATATCTACCGACGAAGTTTCTGGGAATAAGCCTATCTCTTTTGGCTGCTTTCTTCTTCGCTCTGTTTGTCTGTTCGCGTGCGACCAATTCAGTAATAGCCATTGTCCTTCCTTGTTTCCTGGCATAAGTCACTTCTACCTTTGTATTTTCCAATATCCTGGACTGTGCATACCCAGATGATGGAATGAGTAGAATAAAAGAAAATATCAATCCTGTAATAAAATATTTCATTCTTCTGTTATTTAAATCAGCTATTAAACCCGAAGAAAAGCATACTATTCAATAACTCCAAAACAAAATCTTATGAATGTCTTCAAGGTATATACCAGTCCACTTAAAATTCCAGGATTCCAAAATCCTCGTTTGTTTGTTTGCTTTCAAGGAATTTAATACAGACTTCGTCGATTGTCTCTTTTATTTGGCGATATTCCATGGACAACTCTTTTACTGATCTGCGATTATCATACATGAATTGCCCGGAAGAAGTGCGCAGGGTGTCCACTGTTATCAGCCTTTTTGATCCTGTAAAAACAGATCTGATTTTATCGAAAAGAATGCCTGTTCTTCCGAGGAATGGAGTCATTTCTGACTTTATTCTTCCAATACCCAATGCATCACAGGTCATGTCAAAAACAGATTTGAGGCTGTGGTTCTCAGCTGAAATGACAAAGCTGTCATATTCACCAGAATAATCTATTGATCTTCTGACTGCAATGGCAACATCCCTGACATCCACGGTTCCATTGGATCCGGGGGGATAAAAAGGAATCCCGGTAAAAATCTTATCAACAAATGAAGGTGTTCCTGTTTTCCAGAACCCTGCACCGATTACAAAGGAAGGATGTAATATTATTATATCCATACCTTCTGCTTTTCCTCGAAATACTTCCCTTTCAGCAAGTAATTTCGAGATGCCATATTTCGTGTTGATCTCATTTGTACTGCCTGTATCTTTCTCAGAAGTTAAGCCATTGTTTAAATCATTCAATGAAGCTACAGAACTGATAAATATGAATTTCCTGATTTGATGCTTAAGCGCAAGGTTTACAAGGTCGGAAGTTCTGCCGATATTAAAATCAAACATTTCCTTATTGGAATCGGTCGTTATCGAGAGTAATGCTGCACAATGAATGACTATATCTGTATTGGCAACAAGATCATCAAGAGTGGTCAGATCTTCAAGATCTATATCTACCAATTGGATTTTTTCAATTGCTTCACTGATTAATTCTAACCGGCTTGTACTTCGCTTTGTGGCAATAACATGGAAACCTTCGCTAACAAGATACCGACAAATGTATGAGCCTATAAATCCAGTTGCTCCGGTAAGTAATACTTTTGTCAAATTCCTGATTTTAAGGGTGGTAAATATACAGCACCTCCTATCGTATCAGTTTTTGCACCTGTTGCTTCAGAAATAAAATTTGGGATATTTTCCAATCTCAGTAACCCGGCATAGGCCATTAGTATAGACTCTTTGTAATCCGCAATAACATTTTCAGGAACGGTTAGCATACTTTTCTTTTTGGCAAGCTTGCCCGATAATAACTCTGTAAAATAACGATGATGGGCTCCCCCACCGGTCACCAGTAAACATGTATTTGAGCGAATGGTTCTGGCAATTTCGTCAGATGCAAATTCGATATAGCTACGAAGTATGTCCCTGGACTCAATCTCCATTTGGTCCAAAGGGTATATCCAATCATTTTTAACCTGGGTGTTATCCAGTGATTTTGGTGCTTTGATTGTTAAATAGGGATGTGCATTACAGAAATCTAACATCTTGTTATTGATGATGCCTTCACGCGCCAGAAGGCCATCGCGGTCATAATCCAGACCCGATTTCCCGGCAAAATAGTTAGATACCTGGTTAAAAGGAATAAGATCAAAGGCGTGCCATATATCATTTTCAAGATAACTTATGTTTGCTATACCACCCAGGTTAAGATAATAATCATGCCCTTCAAACAAATCTCGGTCTGCAATCACAGCCATCGGTGCGCCCTGGCCACCAAGTGCCATGTCCTGGTTTCTGAAGTCAGTGACCACAGTTTTATCACAAAGTGAAGCAAGCATACCACCATTCACCATCTGCCATGAAGATTGTTCCTCAGGAAGATGGATTAAGGTTTGTCCATGAACTGCAATGAAATCTACATTTACAGGGAATGCTGCAATAAATGATTGTATGCATTGAGCTATAAATTTTGTAAATACAGATTCAAGCTTCAAAATGGCAGGTATATCCAGACGATCAATCTGCTTAAATAAAATAACAAGATCTTCAGGTAATGTAAATGTGTTAGAAGAAATCAGCTCCCATTCCTTGAAATTATCACGGGCAAAAGAAACAGCTGCGATATCCAGGCCGTCCAGCGAAGATCCGGACATTATTCCGAGACCTGTCATTTCCTATTTCTTGAGTTTAAATGTGTATGCAGCAACAGCTTTTATTTCCTCCTCGGAAAGTATCCCTTTAAACGGGGTCATGGTACCTGCTCCATTTGTAATATTATTGATTCTTTCATCCAGGGTCATTGGGGATGCAGTCAGATCTTTAGCCCCGTTAATACCCAGTTTACCATCGACTCCATGACAAATAACACAGTTAATTTTAAATAATTTCTCGGCATCAATATATGATGATGTACCCGTTTTACAAGCTGAAATAAATGCAATTAATCCGACAAGGACGATAAGACGTTTGATCATTGAGTTTTTTTTGTGAATATAATTTAAAAAATAAGAGGGATCACAAATTTAGTAAAGACGATTAATAATAGTACAGAAAGTAAATTCAGAACGATTCCCACTTTAGCCATTTGATATACTTTTACATGTCCACTGGCAAATACTATAGCATTAGGGGGCGTCGCCATCGGGAGCATAAAAGCACAGCTGGCTGCCATCGTAACAGGTATGCAAATATGGAGAATTGAGCTGTCCAGACCCAATGCAATACCGGCAACGACCGGAATAAATACTGCAACAAGAGCAACATTTGACATCAGCTCGGTCATAAAAAGCATGATCAGGATCAGGAATGCACTTACCAGGAGCAGGTTGATATGAGTACCGGAAGATACAGCAGATCCAATAAGGTCCATGATCCCGGCGGAAGCTAATCCCGAAGCAAGGGCCAGACCTCCGCCAAAAAGAATCAATATTCCCCAGGGCAGCTTAACCATATCATTCCAGACAAGAATAAAATTGTCCCTGGAATTATCAGACGGAATGATAAATAATGAAAAAGCAGCCAGCATACTTATACCTGCATCAGACAGATTGAAATTTTCAGTTAGATGATTCAACGGATTCTTGAATACCCACAGCAAAATTGCCATACCAAATACCGCCATTACAAATTTCTCATCCTTCCTTGTTGGTCCCAGCTTTATTATTTCCTGTTTAATGAGTTCAGAAGCATTTGACAAATGTGGTGATTTGGACCTGACCATCCATTTAACAATGACAAAATAACATACGAAAAGCATGAGGATAGAAAATGGAAGTCCCATCTGCATCCATTTGAAAAAACTGATTTCTATCTGGTATTCATTCTCCAGGAATCCCGCCAGCACAGAATTCGGTGGCGTACCAATCAGTGTCGCGACACCACCAATATTTGCTGAAAATGCGATCCCGAGCATAATGGCCAATGCAAAATTCCTGTCCTGCAAGGTCATTCCATCTTCATCATTGGCAATCAGCCTGATAACCGACAATGCAATCGGGAGCATGACCACTGTACTTGCTGTATTTGATATCCACATGCTTAGCAGAGCAGTTGAAATCATAAAACCAAGAATGACCCTGTCAGGACTTGTCCCTGTCAATTTGATAATATTCAAAGCAATTCGTCTGTGAAGATTTACTTTTTCAAGCGCAAGTGCCATCACAAAACCACCAAAGAATAAAAAGACGATAGGACTACCGTAATTGGCACACACATCCCGTAAGGGTAAGATATTCAACAACGGAAATAAAACTATTGGAAGTAATGCTGTCGTACTTATTGAAACAATCTCTGTCAACCACCATACCACCATCCATATTGCCACGGCAACAACTTTTTGAGCAAGAGGGTCCGGAAAAAGTCCAGGCCAGTTGTAACAAAGCAGAAACAACACTGGACCTGAAAAGAATGCAACGCGTTTGAGTAAAGGCAATGATTTCATTGCGTTAAAAATATCAAATCAATCAAACTTGTCATTTATCCATGAAAATTAGTTTTTCGTAGAAAACCATGGAAACTTTGCAACATAAAATAGTTTCCTCAGTTTATAAGGTGTAATTTCGCGAAATGCTAACAAAGGAATCATTACTGAAATCTGCAAAAGATCTCTTTTATAAGTACGGGATAAAAAGTGTCAGCATGGATGACCTTGCCCGTATGTTAGGTGTCTCCAAAAAAACAATCTACACATATATTGATAATAAAAAAGACCTGGTCAGGTCTGTAATCAGCCAGTTTATTGAAGAAGAGAAAAAAGCCGTTGAAGATATACAACAGACTTCTGAAAATGCTGTTGACGAAATGACAAGTATTGCACGTTATGTATTGAAATCATTACAATCTGTAAAACCAGCACTTTCCTATGACCTGAAGAAATACCATCCTGAATCCTGGAGGTTAATCGAACATGATCATTTTAATTTCATTCAGAAAAAAATAAAGAAAAATATAGAAAGGGGAATACAGGAAGGTTACTACCGGGAATCTATAGATTCTCGTTTATACTCATTCTTCTACATAGGACTTTCAAGATCCATGGTTCACCCGGATGGTATTGCAGGTCATGATTACAAATTGAGTGAAGTATATGAGAACATAATCATATATCATTTAAACGGTATTATGAACACAAAGGGGAAAAAAGCATTTGATAAATATTTGAAAAAGATAAATACATGATAAAGTGCCTTATTATCGCGATAAGTCTTGTATTCAGTTCCGGTCTCATTGCACAGAAC
>JAHHJO010000186.1:0-10311 GCA_018680275.1 Bacteroidia bacterium | reverse complement strand
GTGCTCTTGCAATTGATAATCTCTGTAATTCTCCCTGGCTCATTTCATTGGTAAGAGCTTGTGCTCTGTTTTGGATATTGAGTTGTTCGAGGATCTTATCAGATGATGATTTATCCACCGTCTGGCCAGCCATTTTCTGAGCGAGCATAAGATTTTCTTCGGCATTCAGTGAACTTACAAAATGGGGTTTCTGAAATATTAACCCGATATTCTTCCCCCTGAACAAATCCCTTTGATGACCAGGCAAAGCATACAGTGACTGATCATTAATATAGACATGTCCATCTTTTGGTTGGAGTATGCCAGCGAGTATATGTAACAAGGTAGATTTTCCAACACCGGAATTACCGAGCACCAATAATGTTTCGGAAGCTTTACAATTTATATCAGGAAATTGGAATCTTTGTGTTCCTGAATACTGATGTGAAAGTGATTCTGTCTTAAGCATATCTTATAAAACGAAGCCAAGATACAAACTAATGCGTATTGTCCAATTTATTAAACTGTTTGTTAAAGCCCTTAGAGGTGACGAACATGATTATACCAAGGGCAGTATTAATCAGGCGCTTATATTGCTGGCTATCCCGATGATCATGGAGATGCTGATGGAATCTCTTTTTGCTATAGTGGATGTCTTTTTTGTTGCTCAAGTAAGCATCAACGCGGTTGCAACAATTGGAATGACAGAAGGGGTTCTGATGTTGATCGAGTCTGTAGCCATAGGAATAGCTATGGGTGCAACAGCTCTGATTGCAAGAAGAATCGGAGAAAAACATTTCAGGCAGGCTTCAGATGTTGCGGTGCAGGCTATAATTCTTGGAGGGATTGTATCCATTATTACCGGAACTGGTGCTTATTTCTTTGCTGATGATATCCTTCGATTGATGGGTGGAGATCAAAGTCTTATTAATGAGGGCAAGGAATACACCAGGATCATTCTGGGCCTGAATATTATACTCATGATGTTGTTTGTACTCAATGGTATTTTTCGGGCAGCAGGTAATGCTTCGATAGCCATGAGAACCTTACTCGTGTCTAATGGATTGAATATAATTCTTGATCCTATATTCATATTAGGCATCGGTTCAATGCCTGGATTTGGTGTAAAAGGCGCAGCAATTGCAACATGTATTGGAAGAGGAACAGGCGTATTATACCAGTTGTATGTTCTTTTTTCAGATGGGTCGGTAATCAAAATTTACAGGGAACATTTACGGGTGAATGGTGATATTTTAATGAGGTTGATCCCGATATCAATGGGTGGGGCTGGACAATTCCTGATTTCTACAGCAAGTTGGATATTCCTCATCAGGATACTTGCATCTTTTGGGAGTTCCGTTCTGGCTGGGTATACAATTGCCATAAGAATCATCATATTTACAATATTACCCTCCTGGGGTCTGGCTAATGCCACAGCGACCCTTGTGGGTCAGAACCTTGGTGCCGGGGAACCGGAAAGGGCTGAAAAAACAGTATGGAAAGCCGGGTTTTTCAATATGATATTTTTGCTTTTTCTCTCTATCTTTTTTATCATTTTTGCCAAGCCTATTTCCTCAATTTTTACCGATGACGTAGCTGTTATCAATGAATCAGCTCTATGCTTGAAAGTCATTTGTCTTGGGTATATTTTCTTTGCCTACGAGATGATTATAAGCCAGGCATTCAATGGAGCCGGTGATACTTATACACCAACACTTTTGAGTTTTATTTTTATGTGGTTGCTGCAGATTCCATTAGCGTATGTCCTGTCCTTTACATTAAATCTTGAAAGCCTTGGAGTATACATGGCTATCAGTATCAGTTCTGTATTTATTTCAATGACAGCAGTTTATTTGTTTCGGAAGGGAAGATGGAAGAACACAATAGTATAAATGCTACTTCATAAAGAGCGCTAAACAGATGTTACGTGGCATCCGGATTTTTCAGGCATCCTATATTTGAATTTTTTTGTATTCATTATATTAATAGAATGTCTTTTTTTCGTTAAAAAAGTTGTATCTTTTATAAGATTAAAGAAGGAAACTATAATAATTCAATCATCGTCTATTTGGTTAATATCAGCTCCACTGAGCCCCGATTTTTAAGTACAAATTATTTGAATAAAAAAAGTAAAAGACGAACAGTTTAATATTGGTTATGGAAGTTCAAGACGCAGGAATAAGCCCGGTAGAATTGAAAGCATCACTTCAGAAATATTTTGGATTTGATGAATTCAAGCTAAACCAGGAAGGAGTAATTCTAAGCATATTGGAAGGTAAAGATACATTTGTGATTATGCCTACAGGCGGAGGCAAGTCACTATGTTATCAATTACCGGCATTGATGCTTGAAGGTATCGCATTGATTGTTTCTCCTCTCATTGCCTTAATGAAGAATCAGGTTGATTCTATAAGAGGATATTCTGAAAATGAATCGATTGCACATTTCCTTAATTCATCATTGAATAAGACACAGATGCGCATGGTGAAGAATGATGTGACGGAAGGTCGGACTAAAATGGTTTTCATTGCTCCTGAAACCCTGACAAAAGAAGAAAACATTCAGTTTTTCAAGAATATCAAAGTATCGTTTATAGCTATAGATGAAGCGCATTGTATTTCAGAGTGGGGTCACGATTTCAGACCGGAGTACCGGAAGATAAAGAGCATGGTCAGGGCGATATCTGAAAATATAACGTTAGTGGCATTGACGGCTACAGCAACGCCAAAGGTCCAGTCAGATATAATCAAGAATCTTGAATTGAAGGATGTGGGTGTATTTGTTTCCTCGTTTAACCGTTCAAATCTTTATTATGAAGTTCGACCCAAGATCAATAAGGACCAAACCATAAGAGAGATTGTACAGTTTATTAAGGCCCAATCTGCAAAATCAGGTATTATTTATGTGCAATCACGGAAATCAACCGAGGAAATAGCCAAAGTGCTAAACATCAATGGTATAAATGCAGCGCCTTATCATGCTGGTCTTGATTCCAAAACACGGAATAAAGTGCAGGATGATTTCCTCATGGAAGAAATAGATGTCATTGTCGCTACAATTGCTTTTGGAATGGGTATCGACAAACCGGATGTTCGATTTGTGATCCATTATGATATCCCTAAATCAATAGAAAATTATTACCAGGAAACAGGACGCGCAGGACGTGATGGTCTTGTAGGGAATTGTATCGCTTTTTACAGTTACAAGGATATACTGAAGCTTGAAAAATTTCTAAGGGACAAAGGTGTCGCTGAAAAAGAACTTGCGGGCCAATTAATGGAGGAAATAATTGCCTATTCGGAGACAAGCTCATGTCGCCGGAAGTTTCTGCTACATTATTTTGGTGAATTTTTTGAAGAAAAACGATGCGATAGCAAATGTGATAATTGTAAACATCCCAAGGAGAAGCAGGATGTTACAAATGAAATGCAAGAAACGATCAAAGTCATTTCAGACCTTAAGGAGAATTATGGAATCAAAGTGATTGCCGACTTTATAACTGGAAACCTGTCCAAAGAAATCAAGACGTTTAATTTCGATAAAAAACCTGGTTTTGGAGAAGGAAAGGAAAGAGGTGATTTATTTTGGCATTCTATCCTTCGACATGCTATTTTAAATGACCTGGTATATAAAGAAATAGAAGAGTATGGCTTGTTACGTCTAACCCCTAAGGGCAAAGACTATATAAGTAAACCGTTTAAAATAGAAATTCCATTGAATCGTGACTTTTCTGATGCGGAAGGGGATTACATTGTAAGTTCAGCAAATGCAGGTTCGGCGCTTGATGAAACCTTGTTGAATATGCTGAAAGATCTTCGCAAATCTGAAGCGAAAAGACTAAATCTTCAGCCATGGATATTATTCCTGGAACCTTCACTCCAGGATATGGCCACATATTATCCGATTTCGGTGGAAGATATGCTGAAGATATCCGGTGTTAGTCAGGGAAAGGCGAGAAAGTATGCCAAGCCATTTATTGAACTTATCCATGATTATGTCGAAGCCAATGATATCATAAGACCTGAGGATTTTGTGGTGAAGCAAGTCGCAAATAAATCAAAATCGAAAGTTAGTATTATCCAGGGTATTGACAGAAAACTGGCATTGGAAGATATTGCAGAAGGATTGAAACTGGATCTTGGAGAATTATTGACAGAGATGAACCACATTGTCAACTCGGGTACGAAACTTGATATCAATTATTATCTGGATGACAATATCGATGAATCTGTGATTGAAGACGTTCATGATTATTTTTCAGAGGCTGAAACAGACTCGGTAGAAGAAGCATTTGAAGAGCTTAATGAAGACGACATCACCATGGAGGAAATCCAGATGATCCGTATCAAGTTCATGAGTGAAATGGCTAATTGATCATGAAAATTCTTATCCTGAATGGGCCTAATCTGAACCTCCTGGGCCTGAGAGAACCCGATATATATGGTGATATAACAATGGATGAATGTCTTGGGCAGCTGCGCTACGAATTTCCTGACCTTGAATTACATTTTTACCAGAGTAACCACGAAGGAGACCTTATAGATAAATTGCATGAATACGGTTTTAGTTCAGATGGGATTATCTTCAATGCAGGTGCTTATACTCATACCTCTCTCGCGCTTGCAGATGCAGTAAGAAGTATAAAAACGCCTGTTATTGAAATGCATATATCTGATATTTATGCTCGGGAGACTGTAAGAAGTAAATCATTCCTGGCTGATGTATGTCAACACCAGGTAAACGGAAAAGGTATGGAAGGATATAAAATCGCAGTAAAATACCTTATGGACCTGAAACCGGATCAGGATACGGATTGAACATCCTGATGTCCACGATCCTTAACCTGTGCTGCTTTCCTAGCTTAATATTCCTTTTATACAAGAGTTTATTAATCAGAAAACCCGTAGCAGCAATAGCTCCACCAATGATCACTTCCCGCTTACTCATAGTGTATTCAGATGAGGCCAGGCTGGCAATTCCACCATATAAAAACCAGCCGGCACTGAATTGCATTAACCCATATCCAAGGCCTTTGGCCCATTTTCTGAACAAACGCACTTTGGCAATATCATCAATTTTGTAAAATCCTTCTTCGAGAACAATTAAATTTTCTTCGTAGTTAATAGAATGGATTCTTTCACTTCTCCAGATATCAGGATATTCTTTCAGGGTGAAATGAAGGATTTCGCCTTCAGGTATTTTAATGGATTGAGGTTGATTCCTGGTTTCAATCTGAAGGAATACCTGGGCATTTCCATTCACGCAAAAGAAAAGTAAAATCAGCTTAAGAACCCAGTTTCTCATTTAGTTTCTTTAAGTGTTTAATGATACTCTTTTCAATAATATCATATTTTTTAATTTCCGAATCCACATAAATGAACATTAAATAAACTTTATGATTACCGATGTCTATTCCTTTGTTAAGGAATTGCCTGTTCTGACGATATGCTTCGCGTGTTCTTCTTTTAAGTATATTTCTTTTTACTGCAGATTTGATTTTTCTCTTGGGTATGGAAACTGCAAATTGAATAGATTCATCCCCAGGAGGAATAGCTTTTTCCACATGGTAGACAAGTTTGAAAGGATAGACGAATTGTGATAATCCGGTACGGAATAATGAAGAAATCACTTTCCTGCTTTTTATCCGTTCTTTTTTCGGGAATTTGAAGTTTCTCAATTCCATATTTAAAGATAGGATAAAAGACCGGGGTCAATTTAAAAATCAGAAATAGCTATATAAAACAGAGACTGGAAATGGAAATATAAAATAGGAGACCTAAAAAAACCTACTTGGAACTCATTTCATCTGAAACAGTAAGTTTGGCGCGGCCTTTGGCTCTTCTATTGGCCAATACCTTTCTTCCATTTTTAGTAGCCATACGAGCTCTGAACCCGTGTTTGTTCACTCTTTTTCGTCTTGATGGTTGAAAAGTCCTTTTCATTGTATTAAGTATTTCTTATTTGTTCCTTTCCAAAAGGAGGACAAAAGTATGTTTTATTTATATAAATACCAATAGGTACTATTAAAAAATATGGCACCTAATGATAGATCTTAACCATTCATTGTAACAAGAAACTCTTCGTTGCTTGTTGTTCCAATCATATGTTTCCTGAGGAATGACATGGCTTCATCCGGTTTCATATCAGAAAGATGGTTTCTTAATACAACCATTCTGCTGAGGATACCTTCATCAAGCAACAAATCTTCACGTCGAGTGCTTGATTTTGTAAGATCGAGGGCCGGGTAAATCCTTTTGTTTGAAAGTGACCTGTCCAGTTGGAGTTCCATATTACCGGTACCTTTGAATTCTTCAAAAATCACTTCATCCATTTTAGAACCTGTTTCAGTCAATGCAGTGGCAAGAATTGTCAATGATCCTCCATTTTCAATATTCCTGGCTGCTCCAAAGAATTTCTTTGGTTTTTGAAGTGCATTGGCTTCAACACCACCTGAAAGTACCTTACCTGAAGCCGGTGCTACGGTGTTATAAGCTCTTGCCAGCCTTGTTATAGAGTCGAGTAAAATCACAACATCATGACCACTTTCAACCATTCTCTTTGCTTTTTCAATTACAATATTGGCTACTCTTACATGGTTGTCAGCAGGTTGATCGAAAGTAGAAGCTATTACTTCAGCCTTTACACTCCTTTGCATATCGGTAACTTCTTCCGGTCTTTCATCGATCAAAAGAACAATCATATAACTTTCAGGATGATTATCTGCAATGGCGTTGGCGATATCTTTAAGCAGGAAAGTTTTACCTGTTTTAGGTTGTGCAACGATCAGTCCTCTCTGACCTTTTCCAATTGGTGTAAACAAATCGATCATCCTGTTACCATAATCCTTGCCTGCAGGATGAGAACAAAGGTTGAATTTTTCATCTGGGAAAAGTGGTGTGAGGTAGTCAAAAGGAATCCTTTCACGCGTCTTTTCAGGATCAAGGCCATTGATTTTTGAAACCCTCAATAAGGCAAAATATTTTTCACCTTCCTTGGGTGGCCTGATAGCACCTGTTACGGTATCTCCTGTTTTCAACCCGAATAATTTGATTTGGGATGGAGAAACATAAATATCATCAGGACTGGTCAGGTAATTATAATCTGAAGACCTTAGGAAACCATAACCATCAGACATCATCTCAAGAATACCTGATCCTTCAATGACACCATCCATGTCAACGTTGAATTTTTTAACGTTGCTTTCTGTTTTTTCAGCTTTAGGACCTCTGTCAGCATTATCACGTTGTCCTTGTCTTCGGTCTCTATCTCCGCGGTCTCTATCTCCACGATCCCTATCTCCACGATCCCTTCTATCACTTCTGTCACTTCTGTCACTTCTTTCTTTCCTGGGAGGCCTTTGCCTGGATTCAGGCTTTTGTTCCCTGGGTTTTTTATCTTCTTTCGCTTCTGCTTTTTTCTCTTTTACCGGTTCTTCTTTCGCTTCTGCTGGTTTTTCTTTCGCTGGTTCTGGACTTTTCTTTTCTTTGGCAGGAGGTGTTTCTTTCTCGGTTTTTTCGTTTTTACCATTTCCGCCAACAACAGCCTGGTGGTCGAGAATTTTATAAATAAGATCTTGTTTACTAAGTTTTTTGTAGCTCTTTAACTGGAGTTTTTCAGCGATCTCCTTTAGCTCAGGAACGAGCATTTCATTCAGTTGAAGAATATCGTACATAAGAATTAATTAAAATAGGTTAAAGTAATTTGTTATTACTGAAAATATAAGTGGGAAATTTGAATAGGAATGATCCCGGATCCGGGCATTCTTAGTTTTCTCAGGTGCAAATATAGACTTATTATCAATAAGATGAAACCCTTAGGTAAATAATTAGAAGTACTGGTTCAGTCTTTCAGGATACAATGTAACTGATACTTTAAAATATTATCTTTGGTTCCTTAAAAAAAGCACCAATGCTTGAAATCAACAAGATCAGAGACAACAGGGCAGAATTGGTAATTTCCCTTAAAAAAAGAGGTTGGTCCGAAGATAAAATGGATATCATCAGGCAACTTATAGATTCTGATGACGAACGAAAGAAATTGCAAACAGGCAATGATGCATTATTAGCCAGGAGAAACAGTCTGTCCAGGGAAATCGGGCAATTATTCAAGGATGGAAAAGCTGAAGAAGCTAATAAAGCTAAAAAAGAAGTTGAATCACTAAAGTTGTCTATACAGGAGGGAGAGCTTCAGCTACAGAACTGTAAAAGAAAAATTGAAGAGATTTTACTGGTTTTACCCAATATCGCACATTCAAGTGTCCCTGACGGACAGGATGATTCAGATAATGAAATTGTAAAAGACTGGACGGAAGAGATGCCTGCTCTGCATAGCAATGCTTTACCGCACTGGGAAATTGGTAAAAAGTACAATGTGCTTGATTTTGAATTGGGTGTAAAATTGACCGGTGCAGGATTTCCAGTGTATATAAACAAGGGCGCGAGGCTGGAAAGAGCATTGATCAATTTTTTTCTTGATGAGGGAAGAAAAGAAGGATATACCGAGATCATTCCTCCGTTGATGGTTAATGCAGATACTGCCAGGGCAACCGGACAACTCCCCGATAAAGAAGGTCAGATGTATCATATGGAGAAGGATGAATTATATATGATTCCAACTGCTGAGGTACCGCTCACAAATATATACAGAGATGTGATTGTCAAATCAGAAGAGTTTCCAATCAAATTGACAGGTTATACGCCATGTTTCAGAAGGGAAGCTGGTTCATACGGAGCTGATGTGAAAGGACTAAACAGGGTGCACCAGTTTGATAAGATAGAAATAGTTCAAGTACAACACCCCGATAAATCATATGAAACTTTAGACCAAATGGTCAGATATGTAGAGGGATTGCTTCAGAAATTGGAACTGCCATACCGAATCCTGCGTTTATGTGGGGGAGACCTTGGGTTTACATCGGCTTTGACCTATGACTTTGAAGTGTTTTCTGCAGCACAAAAGAGATGGCTGGAAGTGAGTTCAGTATCCAATTTTGAAACTTTTCAGAGTAATCGTCTGAAATTGAGATTCAAAAATGACTCGGGTAAAACCCAGTTGGCACATACTTTAAATGGAAGTGCCCTGGCTTTGGCGAGAGTGGTTGCTGCTCTATTGGAAAACAATCAAACGGAAGAAGGCGTTGTAATTCCTGAAGTTTTACGGAGTTATACCGGATTTGATATTTTAAACTAAAAAGTAAAAAGAGACTATGTCAGGATATTTTTTAATTGTTATTGTCTTTAGTGTGATCGGGATGATTATCAGTGGCAAACTGAAATCTACATTCACAAAATATGGTAAGGTAGGAATTAGTAGTGGTATGAGTGGGGCAGAGGTAGCCAAAGCTATGCTGGATCATTATGGTATTCATGATGTTAAAATCGTTCCTGGTCGGGGAGCATTAACTGATCATTATAACCCATTAACAAAGACCATAGCACTGAGTGAACCGGTTTATGCAAGCAGAAGTATCTCTGCAGCAGCTGTAGCAGCTCATGAATGTGGTCATGCTGTACAGCATGCAACGGCGTATAAGATGCTTGCATTTCGATCGAGCCTTGTGCCTATTGTTAAGTTTTCTTCAACGATCCAGCAATTCCTTTTCCTGGGATTGATTTTTATGGGAGGCACTGCAATATTTTCAAGTAATTTTTTCATGGGAATTCTTGCGGCAACTTTTGGTGCTACTGCTTTATTTGCCCTTGTTACCTTACCCGTGGAGTTTGATGCATCAAGAAGAGCCCTGGCATGGTTGGATGATACAGGAATCACAGGAGGTGCTGAATATGATGGTGCCAAAGATGCACTTTGGTGGGCTGCAATGACCTATGTAAGCAATGCACTGGCATCGCTGGCAATGTTTTTATTCTTCCTTTTGCGTTTTATGAATAACGACTAAAGTGAAAAAACGATAAATTAGTAACAAGAATACACGAGATATGAGTGAATTAATTGATATGGCATTTGAAGAAGGCAGAGTCCAGATGGACCGGGCGATTGAACATCTTCATAATGAATTGCTAAAGGTAAGAACCGGGAAAGCATCTACCAGTATGCTTACCGGAATCCTTGTTGAATACTATGGTAACCCGACACCATTGTCACAGGTGGCCAATTTATCTACTCCTGATTCCAAGACCATTTCTATACAACCATGGGAAAAATCCATGTTAGCTCTCATTGAAAAAGCCATTTTTGCAGCTAACCTCGGGTTGACACCAATGAATGATGGCGAATTTGTCCGCATCAATATTCCGCCAATGACCGAAGAGCGAAGAATTGAAATGGTTAAATATTCCAAGCACCTGGGTGAAGAAACCAAGATCAGTCTTCGAA